>JAIRRL010000096.1 GCA_031255985.1 Gracilibacteraceae bacterium | reverse complement strand
TTAAGCTATGCCGTTTCCTTGAAATTAGCCGGCCCCTAGCTCCGTTTCGCCGGCACGGTAAATGAAATCGCCCGCGCCGACAGAATTGAGCCGTCCCATTTGCGGATTTTGGCGGAATTAAGTGATAACCCGGCCCAAGTGCGCGAATATGACGATTTGCGGGAGGCCGTGGTCAGTTTGACCCAGGCGCGGTATGACAAACAGCGGGAAATAGAACTCCATGTCGATGAATTAGAACGCATAGTGGCGGAGAGAACGGAGGATTTAAAGGCTGCTCTGGGGGAAGCGGAAGCCGCCAACGAGACGAAAACGCGGTTCCTGAGAAATATAAGTCATGACGCCCGTACGCCGCTAAACTCGATTTGCGGTTTTTCCTCGCTCCTCAGGCAGGAATTATATGGCAATCTGAACGGCAAACAAACGGAATATGTCGGCCTGATTGAGGATTGCGCGCAACAAGTGCTGCGCCTGTTCAACGATTTGCTGGATTTGGCCATGTCGGAGCGGGGGCAGTTGGTTTTGCGGCGAGAAAAAATCAATCCGGCCGCTCTGATTTCCGCTCTGGTCGCCCAGTTTGCCGCTCAGGCTCTTAGCCGCTCGGTCACGCTGACGGCGGAGCCGCCGCCGCCGGAATTGCCGTTCATCGAAGGCGACGCCGCCCGGCTTACGCGCGCGCTGGCGAAGATTCGGGATAACGCGCTGAAATACACGCCCGCCGGCGGGCAAATCCAGGCGCGGGCGGCGGCGGTTCCGGCCGGCGTCGCCTTAATTGTGCGCGATAATGGCCGCGGCATTGACCCGGAGCATATGGCTCGCGTATTTGATGAGTTTTACCGGGCGGGAGCAGGGGAGGGCGGAACAGACGGTTTCGGCCTGGGCCTGGCGACCGCGCGCGCCATTGCCCGTTTGCACGGCGGTTTACTGGAAATTGAAAGTGAACCGGGGGTTTGTACGGAAGCGCGGATTATACTGCCGTCCGCCTGACGGGTTAGCGCAGGCATATTAGTGTGGGCGCATTAGCGCGAACGGAAAGCAAGGAGAGTAAAAATGACAAACGAAACGCAAGGTCATATTTTGGTCATTGAGGATGATTGGAACAGCCGCTTACTGATGGTTGATTTTTTAAGCGCGCGCGGCTGGCGGGTTTCATCCGCCGAGGACGGGCTGACCGCCATTGATTTGGTCGAAAAGGAAAAATATGATATAATTATACTTGATTTACGCTTGCCGGGACAAAACGGACTGGTTGTGGCGCGGCAGCTGCGTTCACGGGCAGAAACGGCCAACACGCCCATCATTGTGACAAGCGCTTTTGTGGATCAAGCCAATAAGATGAAAGCATATCAGGCCGGCGCCAATTATTTTCTCAGTAAACCGGTCGATTTGACGGAGTTGCTGTTTATAGTGCGAAACGCGCTGTGACAAATATGTAAAGATATGTACGGACGCTTTTATTCCGATAATAAATATTATGTAAACTAAAATATCCAATATATGGTTGCGCGTATATGGTTGACGAATTAAGCTAAATAAGTTAAAATATTGCTAGTTTAAGAACTTGTCAGAAAATGCGCGCAAGACTCGCGGCGAACTCCAGTAATTTAAGTTGTGTAAGGAGGATTCTCATGGCGAAAAACTATTTCGAGCTGGCCTTGGATCCCGAACTTTCAGGCGTATTGACGACCCCGCCTTCTTATCTGGCCGCCTGGACTGATGAGAACGTAGCCAAGCAAACGCCGCGCGACGTCACTTTCCCGCCCGCGCCTCCCACGCCGCCCGATCCTGACGTCAATTTTTACAACCGGATGATCCCCGGCCCGGCTGGCGCTCCGGAATTGCGGGTGCGCATCTACGAACCAAAGGCCAAATCCGAAACGCTGCCCGGCGTTCTCTATCTGCATTATGGCGGTTACTCCATTGGCACGCCGGAACATGAGGATTTGAACTGCATCCGCTATGTCAAAGAAGTAAAATGCGTCGTCGTATCGGTCGATTACCGGCTGGCGCCGGAAAACCCGGCCCCGGCCGCTTATGAGGACTGTTACGCCGCGCTGGTCTGGTTCGCCGCCAACGCGAAGGAACTCGGAGTCGACGCGGCCCGGATCGCGGTTACGGGTTTCAGCGCCGGCGGCGGTCTTACCGTAGCCACGGCGATGCTCGCCAGGGATCGCGGCGGCCCTGCCATAATTTTCCAAATGCCGCTGGCCCCGACTATAGACGACCGTCTGCAGACAAAATCCACAGTTGAATTCACGGATAAACGCGGCCTGAATTATGAATCCTGCCGCAATATATGGAACCAATATCTTGGAGCCGGCCACGAAAAACGGGACGACATTTCAATTTATGCCGCCCCGGCCCGCTGCGCGGATTACAGCGGGTTGCCTCCCTGTTACGCCTTTGTCGGCGGTCTTGATCCCCACAGAGACGAAACCATCGCTTATATCAGCAATCTTGTCCAGGCAGGCGTTTCAGCCTCGTTCTCCCTTTATGCCGGCGGCTTGCACGGATTCGATCTGGAAAACGCGGACGCCGCTATCAGCCGTAACGCCGTCGAAACTTCCACCTGGGCGCTCCGGCGGGCGTTACACCCGTAAAACCGCCTATTTTCCCTGATAGTACAGCCGTCCGTCCGCTTCCGTCATTTCCGCCTGATCAACCTCAAGCAGATAATTGATATGCGCCAGCGTTTCGCCTAAAGCAAAAAGATAAAACCGCAGCTGTTCCTCGGCTTCAGCGGGACGCGCCGCCCAGTTGATCTTACCGGTGATTTCCATGCCGGTCTGAGGCCCGGCGGCTAAAATATTTTTGATCTCCTCCAGACGCCGCTCATGGTGCGTCTGGAGTTCTTTTATTCTGGCGCGGCAGTCGGTCAAAGGCTCCCGGTGCGCCGGCAAAACCAGCTTCACGTCCAAGTCCGCAATTTTGTCCAAGCTGTGCAAATACTTGCGCAAAGAACTGGCGGCGCCCATATTATAACAGGTGATGTTGGGAGAAATATGGCCTAGTATATGGTCGCCGGCTAGCAGCAATTTTGTCTCCGGCTCATAAAGGCAGATATGCCCTTCGCAATGCCCGTCCGTTTCAAAGCAGCGCCATTGATAATTCCCCGTCGTCAGGCGCTCCCCTTCCCTCAGTTCCTGGGATCGGCTCTGCGCAAACATTTCCCGCCAATCAACCTCAAATTCGCGGGGAATCGATTTGATTTCCGCCAAATCACGCTCGACTCCGCTTTGACGCAGAAATTTCCCGCCTTCGGCCGGATCGCTCATTTGCTCCCATTGCCGGATCATTTCCCAAGGGATTTTGCCATGATAAACGGTCGTATCCGCAGTCGCCATCCGGGGCAGCAAACCGGCGTGATCAAGATGAAAATGAGTAAGCAGTATGTCAAAACCGGCTTTAGCCCCCACTTCCCTCAGGGCCGCGCGCAATGCGGCCTCGCAAACGTCAAGGTCAAAGCCCAGATCAACCAGTATGTCCTTTTCGCCGGCCCGACCGCGTAAAAGATAGGCGTTTAATTCCCGCAGGGGCGTATGGGGCAAGGGCACTCGGATCAAAAAAATATCCGGCGCGATTTCCTCTATCATCATATCCTCAAAATTCTTCCGAAATTATTCCAAAATTAATTGTCCGCGCCAAGTCTCAAGTCAAGTCGCAAACCGCTAAGGCTTTTGACTGACGGCGGCGGCTAAATCCTGCAGAACCGAGACCTCCGCCTGCTTGCTGGCCAGCAGGTTTAATTGTCCGGCTTCATAAAGTTCCCGGCGTAAAATCACGACGTCTTTCGGCGCGTTAATCGCCAGCCGCACTCGCTCGCCTGATATTTCCGCCACTATGATCTCAATATCGCCGTTGATTATCAGCGCCTCATTTTTTTTCCGGCCAATGACCAGCATTACGTCACTTCCTCAGAAGCAAATATCCGATATTGCATCGGATATTGCGCGTTCTCCAAAATAACCTGGGCGGCGCGCCGGTTTTTAATATTGATGACTATCGGGCACAATAAATTAACCACCGTATTTTGGATGGGGCGCGATACTACCGCGATGACAAAATAACGCAAATCAGTCTCATCCGTACATTCCAGCTCGTTTTTTTCCCGTTCGGGCAAGACCGGATTATAGGCAGGCAGAAAATGAAACGGATCCATTATCGTAAAACTCACAGCGCCCGACACGCTTTGCAGGCATTTGACCGGGCTGTCCGGAGCGGCAAAATCATAATTGACAATCACAAACTCGTGTTCATGCTCAAAAGCGAATAATCCGCCGGCAAAACTCAGGATACTGTCCCGCCGCGCTTCGATCTCGCCGTGATCGGCCGTTTTAATTCGTACCGGCGCTACGTTTTCCCCGGTTTCCGCCGTCACGCCCAGGTCTCCAGATTACCGCCTGGCGCCGCGCTGGGCGGCACATATAACGGCTCGCCCAAATATTCAATCACAACTTTACTGTACTGTTCCACTTCGATCTCAATATTACCAGGAATGAACTGCAATTCCGGCCGGTTTTGCGTCCGCCAGTCAAAATTCAGCTTGTCCATCTCATAGGACATGGACAATTCCGCCGGCTCCCAGGAAATCTCCGGTCCGACGGAAGGGATAAAGGCCATCTGCATATTAGGCATACTGTAATCGATGCTGCGCGCGGCCAGAGCGGGAATGGTGTTTTCTTTTATTTGGATGTCCATCAAAAAATTTCCATCTTCCGCAATACGTCCTACGCCTTCATAGCCAAGACGGACACCGCGCCGCGCCGCCTCGGAAATCGCCCGGTATACTGTTTTCAGCCCGGTGCTGGCTCTGGATTCGGAACTGTCGATATGCAGCTGGATAGGTTCGCTGGTGATGGTGAAGCCGCCTCTTTCCCGCGTAATATCCACACTGGCTTCAGTTTGTGAAACCTCCAATTTCGCGCGCTGCACATTGACAGCCAAAGTCACCGGTATGGTCTGTATTTTCAGCAGCGGTTGCATGTCAATCCCTCCTCTAACTTACTTATCTCAGGTAGTCGAGCAAAGAAGGCTGAAGAATCTGCTGGCCTATGGCCAGAGCGGAACGGTAGGCAAATTCCTGCCATTTCCAATCAATAACCGCCTCTGCCGGATCCACAAATTCCACGTAGTTCTGTTTCTCTGTGGTCGCTAAGATGCTGTCTTCTATTCTGTTGAGAGTATAATTCACGGATTGGGATTTTGCCGCCATATCCGTCACATTGGTCAAAAAGTTTTTATGCACCTCGTTAAACTTATCCAGATACGGCGCAAAGGCCGCCTGGCTAAAAGCCGGATTAGCCATCATAGTTGACATGTCTTCCAGTAAATTATATAAATTGTTTGACATCCCGGCGCTATCCACATCATAGTCGAGAAAACGGGCCGCCGACAAACTGACGTCAAAACCGGAAGCGGGATCGCCCGGATCAATCCCGTAGCCGAAATCCAGCAGCACTTTTTGATCCATCAAACCTTGCATGGCGGCGTTGAAGGCTGCCGAACTTCCATAATATGAATATGACGAATCATCATCCAGAGGCATGCCCTGAAAGCGGATCCGTCCGTCGGCGCCGATGGTCAGCGGCGGCTTGTCGGACTGTGTGCCGCCAAAGACATACTGGCCGGTGAAAGACAGATTCATATTCTGCAAAATAGCCTTTTGCGTGGCCTGAATTTCTGTAGCCATGATTTCCCTGTCGCCCGGTCCCCAGGTTCCGTTGGCGGCGGAAACTATCCTCTCCTTCACCGTATTCAGCATGGTGAGAATATCCTGTAAGGCGCTGTCCGCCGTGTCCAGACGCCCCTGGGCGTTTTCCGCGTTTTTTTTGTAACTCTCCAGCTTGCTGTACTCCTGCCGCAACTGAAAAGCCCGCGCCGCGGCGGCCGGATCGTCAGCGATCGTTTGAAACTTCCGGTAGTTATTCATGGTCATAGAAGCGTCATTCAGGGCCGATTGGGTTTTACCCAAATTGATCTTATAGTTCCGCCCCATCATGACCGATGTTACCCGCATTATGCCGCACCTCCCCATTAGTACTGA
>JAIRRL010000084.1 GCA_031255985.1 Gracilibacteraceae bacterium | reverse complement strand
GGCGTTGAAGGCAAAGGTTTTAGTTATGTCATGAAGGGGCTGCAACAGGAGAGATTGCTGGCGGCCAACGGCTGGCAGTCCTTCGCCGAACTGGCTTTGCAGGAAGCGGTTAAATACGCCAAAACCCGCAAGGTTTTCGGAAGAAGCTTGTCCAAATTCCAGAATACAGAGTTCAAACTGGCGGAAGTGGCCAGCCGGCTTGTGGCGGGACGCAGCATGATTGACAACCTGATTCTTGCTCATTGCCGCGGGGAGGACGTAAACTTTGAGGTGGCCTGCGCCAAAATGTATGCTTGCGACTATGTGAAAGAAGTTGTGGATATATGCCTGCAAGTACACGGCGGTTACGGCATCATCTCCGAATTCCCGATTTCCCGCATGAGTTTGGACGCAAGGTCGGCTTCTATTTCAGCCGGCAGCTCGGAAGTAATGAAACTGATTGTGGCCAGAGGGCTGTTCGCCGAGCCGAAAGTCTGAAACCGCTTTAGTTAAGGAGACGCGAGTCTGGTGAAGACAAAAATCACGGAGATGGCGGAGGAGGCGGCAAGCATCCTCCGCCGGCAGGCGGCTGGAGTTTGACAAAAAAATCAGGGATTGTTCGCGTCGGCGAGCAACTCCCAGGAAAGGTACTAGAATTATTATGGTAAAAAACTATGATGTAATAGTGATAGGCGCCGGCAACGGCGGGCTGACAGCGGCGGCGCGCTCGGCGCATATGGGTATGAAAACCCTGCTGCTGGAAAAACACAATATTCCAGGCGGATGCGCCTCCAGTTTTCGCCGCGGCCGGTTTGAGTTTGAAACGGCGCTGCATGAATTGGCGGAATACGGAGGACCGGAAGACCGCGGCGAAATTCGCCGGCTGTTTGATAAATTGGGCTTGGAATTGGAAATGATCGAAATGAAACACGCTTTTCGTACGATCGTGACCGGCCCCGATGGATTTGACGCCGCGGTGCCGATGGGAATGGAGGCTTTCATTCAAAAAATGGAAGTTCTGTCGCCGGGGAGCGAGAAGAGCGTGCGTCAGTGCTTTGCCCTAGCCGATGATTGCAGCAATGCCTTGCGTTATATTTTCAAAAACAAAGGCGTCTATGATCGCGACGTTCTGCTGCGGGATCATTCCAATTTCATGAAAGTGGCCAATACGCCGGTGACGGAAGTTTTTGAGGCGCTCAGGATGCCCACCGCGGCCAGAAATATCCTCTCCACCTACTGGAGCTATATAGGGCTGCCGCTGACCAAATTCGACTTCATGCTTTACATCCTGATGGTAAAGCGCTATATTGAAATTCACGCCTATATACCAAAAATGCGTTCGCATGATATAACCCTCGCTTTGGCGGACGCTGTTTACCGCTTTGGCGGCGACGTATGGTATAATACCGAAGTCAAGCGCATTTTGGTGAAAGACCGCCGGGCTTACGGCGTAGTGACCGCCAACGGGGAAGAAGTACATGCGAGGCACATAATTTCCAATATTTCCCATAAAACGGTTTTCGCCAACATGATTGACAGGGAGCAGATCCCGGCGCAGGATCTGAATCTGGCTCGCGCCCGCTCCGTCGGTTTATCTTCGTTCGATTTTTATATGGGCATGTCCAAATCGCCGGAGGAGTTGGGAATCGAAGATTATTGCATCTTTTTCGCCGATACGGTGGATACGGACGATTTGTACGACCGTTTCTCCGATATCGAACGGAACGGGCGCTTCACGATGAACTGCATGAATATAGCCAACCCCGGCTGCAGTCCGGAAGGGACTTCCCTTATGTGGTGTACGATGCTGTTCAAAGGCGAAGCCTGGAACGCGGTAAAACCGGAAAATTACAACAAAACCAAGAGAAACCTCGTCATGCGGGTAATCAAAGAATACGAGCGGTTGACCGGCAATATCCTGTCAGACTCGATTGAAGAAATCGCTATTGCCGCGCCGCCGACGTTCGCCCGTTATATCGGCACGCCGAACGGCTCTATCTACGGTTACGAACCATTCCTGTGGGACGGCATGATGCCAAGGATGCTCGCGGCCGGAGAGGAAAACAATATTCAGGGACTGCATTTTTGCGGCGGTCACGGGGAAAGACTGCATGGCTTCAGTTCGGCGTACAGCAACGGTGATTCCGCCGCTCGGATTGTGGCTGCGGAAATGAAGGAGGGACGGTAGTGCAAAACAATATTGAGTTGATTGGATTGGATCCGGAAAACTTCTGGCGGGCGATGGAAGAACGCCGGAATGTGATCGTAGCGGATTCGGCGGAAGAATTGCCGCGCGAATACGCCATGAATATACTGGCGGCCAGGTTGCATCCGCATCAGCAGTATTTTATCATATCACAAGTGAAAGAGCATGGCCCGGATGCCAAAAGCTATGTGCTGGAGCCGGACAAATCATGCGGCGCGACGGAGTGCGCTTATTTCAGCGCGGGGCAGTATCTGGCCGTTTACCTGGAAATAGGGGGTTCCCGCCTGTGGCGGCCGTATTCCATCTGTTCCGGGCCGGCCGAAGCGCTGCAGGGTCGCTGTGTCCTGACTGTGAAGCGGGCGAAAGACGGGTTCGCTTCGGAGTTTATCCTGGCCAATTGGCAGGCGGGGACAAAAGTGGTGACAAGCGGCCCCTTGGGCCATTTCTCCTATGAACCGCTGCGGGACGCGAAGACGGTGGTGGGCCTGGCTGGCGGCAGCGGCATAACGCCGTTTCATTCCCTGGCCTGCGCCATACGGGACGGAGTGGATGATTTTGATCTGGTGCTGTTATACGGCAGCAGAAATTCTGACGATATTTTATTGAAAGAGGAATTTGACGCGATCGCCGCGCAATGTGACCGGGTCAAAGTCGTTCATGTTCTGAGCGACGAAAAAAAGGCCGGTTATGAAAACGGTTTTCTGACGGCGGAATTGATTCAGCGTTACGCGCCGGCCGGCGACTATTCCGTGTTCGTCTGCGGACCGCGGGCGATGTATGATTTTCTGGAGACGGAGCTGCCGAAACTGGGGCTGTCGCCGCGGCGCGTCCGGCATGAATTATTTGGCGAGTACAAAATCAGCGGCCGGGAATCCGGATACGCGGCGCGGGAAACAAACGCCAAAATCGTTATCCGCGGCGAGGAGCGCACAATAAAATGCCTGCCTGGCGAATCTTTGCTTTCCGCCATGGAACGCGCCGGTATCGCCGCCCCTTCGCAATGCCGCAGCGGCGAATGCGGCTATTGCCGTTCCCGCCTGCTTCAGGGAGAGGTTTTTGTTCCTTCGCATGTGGACGGGCGGCGGCTTGCCGACTTCAAGTACGGCGGCATCCATCCTTGCTGCTCATTCCCGCTTGGCGATACTGCCATTGAAGTGCCGATGTAAAAATACGATTGTTTTAGAGAAATGGCTACACGAGAAATATATTGGAATATTGGCGGTTCCTGGTTGCTATATGCTTTGCTGGCTGTGGCGCTGGGCTTTTGTCTTTACGGTTTTTATCGCCGCTGGCGCCGCTGGCGGCTGGGGCAGCCGGAGAACCGCCGCGATCTTTTATGGCGCCGCCTAAAAGATTTGCTGGTCTACGGCCCCGGTCACAAGAGGATCATGGAGGACAAAAAACCGGGGGTTATGCATCTGTGCCTTTTTTGGGGCTTCACGCTGCTGTTGGCGGCGACCGTCGTCATCGCCATCCAGGTTCAGTTCCGGCTGCCTCTTTTTCGCGGCGCGGTCTATCTTGGCTTGAAAGCGGCGGCGAATATTGCCGGCTTGCTTGTGCTGATCGGGGTGGGGCTGGCGGTCTGGCGCCGCTGGCTCCGGCCATCAGGTCGTCTGGGGGGCGAACCGGTCGACGCCGCGGCTTTGGGGTTGATTTTTTTGATTGTCGTCACCGGCTACCTGGTACAGGGAACCCGCATGGCGGCGGCGCCGGATCCGTGGGGGCGTTACGCTTTGGTCGGTTATGCGCTCGCGCCGCCTCTGCGGGCGCTTTTTTCGCCGGCAAGCCTGCTCGCCGGCCACCGGGTAATCTGGTGGCTGCACGCTTTCCTGAGCATGGTCTTTATCGCCTGGTTGCCTTACGGCAAATTAGGCCATGTTTTCACGGCTCCGGCCGCTCAGTTTTTGCAGCGGCACGAGGCGGCCGGCGTGCCGGAGATGATTGACTTCACAGATGAGAACGCGGAATCTTTTGGCAAAAACTCTATGACGGATTTTTCCTGGAAAGCGTTTTTTGACGCCGACGCTTGCTTGCGGTGCGGGCGGTGCGAGGGCGGCTGTCCCGCTTATTTAAGCGGCAAGGGCCTAAACCCCCAGCGAATCATGCGCGATCTGCGCTCACATATTATGGACTTGGAGCGTTTGGATCCGACCGCGCCGCCGCCGGAACTGATCGGCGGCGTCATCAGAGAAGACGATCTGTGGGCTTGCACCACCTGCCGCTCCTGTGAAAGGCAGTGCCCGGTATTCGCTGAACATGTTGATAAATTCATTGATCTGCGCCGGTACAGTGTTCTCACAACAGGCAGTTTTCCGGCCGAGGCCCAATTGGTGTTCCGCAATCTGGAAAATAATGGTAATCCGTGGGGTATGGGACGGGAGACGCGCGGCGCGCAATTGGCGGCGCTGAATTTTACCGTTTCAGCGGCCGGAGACTGTGAGATTCTCTATTGGCCGGGTTGCGCCGGAGTATTTGACAAACGCGCCCGCCGGACGACAGAGGCGGTAGGCCGGCTTCTGGACGCGGCCGGCGTCAGTTTTGCTGTTTGGAGCGGGGCGGGCTGCTGCGGCGATCCGGCCAGGCGGCTTGGCAACGAATACTTGTTTCAAGAACTGGCGGCGGAAAATATCGCCGGTCTGAACGAAAATGGAGCGCGGCGGATAGTAACCCAGTGTCCGCACTGTCTGCACGTGCTGCAGGAGGAATACCCGCAATTTGGCGGGCATTATGAAGTTGTGCATCACAGCGTTTACTTGGAGGAACTCCGCCGCGCCGGCCGTTTACGCCCATTAGCGCCGGCCACGGGGAAAAACGTGACCTATCACGACCCATGCTATCTTTGCCGCTACCGGGGCGTCGGAGCGGAACCGCGCGCTCTGCTGCGGGCGACTGGACTGTCGATGCGGGAAATGCCGCGCCACTGGGAGCGGAGCCTTTGCTGCGGCGCCGGCGGAGGGCGCATGTGGCTGGAAGAAAAAGCGGAGGAGCGCGTCAATCGTCTCCGGGTTGAGGAGGCTGCCGCCCTGGGGACGGATTATCTTGCCACAGCCTGTCCTTTCTGCCTGACAATGCTCGGCGACGGCCTGGCGGCTCTGGCGACGGAAAAGCCGATTTTGTTGGATATAGCGGAATTATTGCTTCTGCAGACGGATAATTCGGGTATACAGTCATGAAGAAAATAGCGCCTGATATATACAAAATTCCCGTGCCTTTGCCCGGCAATCCCTTGCGGGAGCTGAACGCTTATTTGGTGCGCGGCGAACGCGACTTGCTGATCGATACAGGTTTTAATCTGGATGTATGCGAAAAAGTCATGCGTGCGGCTTTTGCGGAATTAGGGGTACGGGAAAACAAACTGGATATTTTTATCACTCATCCTCATTCTGATCACATCGGTTTGCTGCCGCGCCTGGCGACGGAAGCAACGCGGGTTTTTTGCGGCCGGGTGGACTGGAACTCACTGGTGTTATGGGATGATATTCATGATCAGTCAAGCATAATATTCCGGTTTTTGAGTGACAAAGGCTTGGATTTAAAGGGAGCGGATCCCGCTTTGTTCGACCGGCCGGAGTTTTGTGTGGGCTGGCGGCGCTTACGCGCGGCCTGTAACTATGAATATTTACGCGAAGGGCAGATTTTGCCGGTGGGCGATTATCAGTTCCGGGTACTGGAAACTGACGGCCATTGCCACGGGCATCTCTGTTTATATGAACCGGAACACCGCTTTCTCTTTTCCGGCGATCATATTTTGGCGACTATTTCTCCAAACTTGATCTGCTATGATCTGGACGGTACGAGTTCTTTGGGCTGCTACTTGAAAAATTTAGCCAAAATAGAAAACTTGCATATCGACGCTGTTTATCCGGGACACAGAGGCATAATCAATGACTGTAAACGCCGCGTCGCGGAATTGCGGGCGCATCACTGCCGGCGGCTGGAAGAAGTGGCTTGTATTCTGCGCCGGGCGCCGCAGACCGGGGTGGAGGTGGCGGCGCGAATGAGTTGGGCTTCGTCTGTCAGGTGGCAAGATTTGCCATTGAATCAGAAATATTTTGCATTAGGGGAAGCTTTGGCTCATATTAACTATTTGAAAGAGATAGGAACCGTCAGGTTGTGCGCGCAAAACGGCAAGTTTTACCGCGATACGCTATAAACCTCCCGAACTTCAAGCGGACTTGAACGGTAATTTTTTAGTAAAAAATCTCATGTGTTACATAACCGGTATGTATTGACCATTTTCTTTCCAGCGTGATATAATGATCGCGGTGGGAAGAGATGCGTTATAAAATAAAAATTAAGAGAAATTCTCCTCTTGTTAGGGAGTTGCTTCGGGAAAACAGTATCATGCGAAGCACACTCTCTTTGTTAACTGATTTTTATTTTCAGGGAATAATAAATATAAATAATAACGGCCGGATCAAGGCGGTCAACAGTACGGCACAGTCTA
>JAIRRL010000051.1 GCA_031255985.1 Gracilibacteraceae bacterium | reverse complement strand
TTTGTTAAGTGTTGCCATAGCGCACCTCGCCTTATTGTATAATACACTATTGATATTATACAATATAACCCCAGATAAATCAAGGAATTGGCGCTAATTGTTTTTGTATAATGCGCTTAATGGGGTTCAACTCCTTATTTCAACAGTGTTGTTTTATATGGATCTGATCTATCTGCGAAACTCGGGCTAGTAAAACCGTCTAACCCTTGAAATATAAGTCGTTTTCATCGCATGACAAATGGATCCAGGCGCGCCCGGGAAGATCAATAGCAGCGTTTGCGCGTGTTTGAGTACTTGCTTGCAAGCAGGTTCTTTGTACGACCGAAATGCCTTCCAGGGCGAACAGGCAGAACATTGTCCCGTATGTCCGCGATCATGCGAGCGAAAAGCGCCGCTCTTTCTTCGATTGCCGCAGAACATTTCATAACGCCCTCAGCCCTCGGCCTTGCCGGTCCGGGTTCGCGGACTCCGTGCCGGGTGATACCCTCCACGAGGCGGGCTATTGCATCATCGTATAAAACAGCGAACGAGACGTTGGCCGCATAGGCAAATGTAAAAAATTTCCTATTCCCCTGAGAAGAATGCCCTTAGGGCAACACAAGCATAATTGGTATAAAATGGCGGGTAATTAAACTTGCAATTTATCCTTTTTTGGAAATATTTCGTTCGCCCCTTGACAAAGCCGAAAAATTTAATTACAATATTATTCGTTTAGAGCTGTTTTTTTGGGGCAAAACATATAGATCGACTGATAGATTTATTGAAAATAGAACCGCGCCGTTGCCGCGCCCTCGTATAAGTCTGCCCTGAGGTGGAATGATTAGGAGCGTGACTTTAGGTATTAGTCCATATAATTTATTAGACTGAGATCTATGCTGAACCAGACAACTGAGCCGCGCCTGCAGCGTGAAAAACAGTGCTAACAGGGTACTGTTTTTTGTTGTTAAATTTTGACAGAGGGGGAGCCGGAGAGTGGGAGGTTTACTGACTACAATCGTAATTTTCGTCGCGTCTGTTATAGGCGGATTGATCGGCTGGGTTATCCGTAGGCAAACGGCGGAAAAGGTTATCGGCACGGCGGAAAAAGAAGCGGAACGACTGATTAAAAACGCGGAGAACGCGGCGGAAGCTCAGAAACGGGAAGCGGTCGTCCTGGCGAAAGAAGAAGTCATGCGGCTTCGCAACGAAATGGACAAAGAGACGAAGGAACGGCGCAGCGAGCTGCAGCGGCAGGAACGGCGGCTGTTGCAGCGGGACGAAACTCTGGACAAAAAATCAGAAACGCTGGAGCGCAAAGAGGAAAACATCCATCGGCGCGAAGGCGAACTGGAAAAAAAGCATGATGAAATCAACACCCTGCTGGAGCGCCAAAAAGCGGAACTCATACGCCTGTCCGGTTTGACGCCGGAGGAAGCCAAACAGATACTTTTGCGCAATCTCGAAGATGAACTGGAGCGGGAATCGGCGAAGCGGATAAAGGATTTTGAGGCGCGCACCAAGGAAGAAGGCGAAAAACGGGCGAAAAACATCATCTCTCAGGCGATTCACCGCTGCGCCGCTGATTATGTGGCGGAAACGACGGTTTCAGTCGTCACCTTGCCCAACGACGAAATGAAAGGCCGGATCATCGGGCGCGAAGGCCGTAATATCCGCGCTTTGGAGACAGCGACCGGCATCGACCTGATCATAGACGATACGCCGGAAGCGGTGATTCTCTCCGGTTTTGACCCGATTCGCCGGGAAATTGCCCGTGTGGCTCTGGAAAAACTCATAATCGACGGACGTATTCATCCGGCCCGGATTGAGGAAATGGTGACCAAGGCCAAAAAGGAAGTGGATCAGAACATCAGGGAAGAAGGGGAACGGGCGATGTTCGAGGCGGGTGTACACGGACTGCACCCGGAAATAGTCAGACTGCTCGGCCGGCTGCGTTTCCGCACCAGTTACGGCCAGAACGTCCTGCGCCATTCGATCGAAGTGGCGCAATTATCGGGCTTCATGGCGGCGGAACTGGGCCTGGACGTACAGGCGGCCAAGCGGGCCGGTCTTTTGCATGATATAGGCAAGTCCGTGGATCACGACACGGAAGGCACGCATATAGAATTGGGCGTGGAAATCTGCCGCAAATACAAGGAACCGGCGGAGACGATCTACGCCGTGGAAAGCCATCACGGCGACGTCGAACCCAAGACGCTGACCGCGGTGATAGTTTCCGCCGCGGACGCTATATCCGCGGCCCGGCCGGGCGCAAGGCGCGAAACCCTGGAATCTTATATCAAGCGTCTGCAAAAATTAGAGGAAATCGCGGATCAGTTCGACGGGGTGGAAAAATCCTACGCCATCCAGGCCGGCCGGGAAATCCGCGTGATCGTCAATACAGAGAAAATTAACGATGTCCTGGCCCCGAAAATCGCTTATGACATAGCGAAAAAAATCGAGGCGGAATTGGAATACCCCGGCCAGATAAAAGTCGTCGTGATCCGGGAAACGCGCGCTGTTGATTTCGCGAAATGAGAATCCTCTTTATCGGCGATATCGTGGGACGACCGGGCCGGCGGACGGTGGGCGAACTTTTGCCCGTCCTGCGGCGGGAATATGACGATCCGATCGTTATCGCCAACGCCGAAAACGCCGCCGGCGGCCGCGGCCTGACGAGAGAAAGCGCGACCGAGCTTTACGACGCGGGCGTTCATTTTATCACTATGGGTAATCACGTCTGGGACAACCGGCGCATATATGATTTTATCGACGATGATCCATGTTTGATCCGGCCGGCGAACTATCCGGCCGGGGCGCCGGGACGGGGGCAAGGCTTTGTGACGCGCGGCGGGCGCAAAGTCGGCGTTTTGAACCTGTCCGGGCGCGTTTTTATGACGCCGCTGGATAATCCTTTTGCCCTGGCGGGCGCGGCGGCGGCAAAACTGCGGCGGGAAACGCCGTTCGTCATAATTGATTTTCACGCGGAAGCGACCTCGGAAAAACAAGCGATGGGCTGGTTTATGGACGGCAAGGTCAGCGCTGTTCTGGGGACGCATACCCATGTACAGACGGCGGACGCGCGGATTTTGCCCAAAGGCGCCGCCTATATCACGGACGTCGGCATGACGGGGCCGCTGGATTCCGTCCTCGGAGTGAAAAAAGATATTATCGTCAACAGTTTTCTTACCCAGATGCCTGCCCGCTATGAGGTGGCTGACGGAGAACGGCAGCAGTTAAACGCTGTTTTGCTGACGCTGGACGAGCAAACGGGAAAGGCGACAGAGATTGAAACAGTGCGGCGCTTCTTATGAAGCGGATTTGCATACCCATACCACCGCTTCCGACGGCGAACTGACTCCGGCGGAACTGACGCGCCGCGCCGCCGGTCGCGGTGTGCGCGTTTTGGCCGTGACGGATCACGATACTCTGAGCGGGCTGCCGGCGGCGGCGGCCGCGGCGGCAGCCGCCGGCATTGAGTTTTGGCCGGGAGTGGAAATAAATACCTCCTGGCGGGGGCGGGAAATTCATGTGTTGGGCTATTTGCCCGAACTCTTCGATCCCCTGCTGGAAAAACGGCTGGCGGACACGCGGGCGAAACGTTTTGAGCGCCTGGGCAAAATCGTCGCCAAATTGAACTCCCTGGGGATAAATATCCGCCTGGAGGATGTCCGGCAGGAAGTGACCGGAGCCACGCCCGGCCGCCCGCATGTGGCCCGCGCGCTTTGCCGCGGAGGCCACGCCGCTGATATAGACGACGCTTTCCGGCGCTGGCTCAACCGGGACGCGCCGGCTTTTGTCCCCCGTTACCCGCTGACGCCGGAGGAGGCCGTCGCTTGGATCCGGGAAGCGGGCGGTCTGCCTGTTATCGCCCATCCGGGGGACGCGGCCCTGACGGCGGCGGAGATCGCCCAGTGGAAGCCTTGCGGACTTCGGGGCCTGGAAGCGCGTCATCCTCACCATAACAACGACCAGACGGCCAAATATCTGCGCTGGGCTGATCAACTCGGTCTGCTCCGCGCTGGAGGCTCTGATTTTCACGGCCCCAAGACCCGGCCGGATATCGAGCCTGGTTGCTGCGGGCTGACTCTGGCGGAGGCGGCAACGCTGCGGCGGGAATTGAGCGGCAATTAACGCAGCGCGGGCGACGGCGGAAGGAGCGTATAATGTCTGACGGGCGGAAAATCATGCAAGCCGCCGGCTTTTTGATGGGAGCCAACCTCGTATCCCGTCTGCTGGGCTTTGTGCGCGAATCGCTCATGGCGGGGCTTTTTGGCAAAACAGCCGCCACCGACGCCTATAACACGGCCTTTATTTTACCCGACCTGGTTTATTGGCTGCTGGTAGGCGGTATCCTCAGCGCGGCTTTTATTCCCGTATTATCCTCTTTTATCGCCGAAAAACGGGAAAACGAGGGCTGGATAGTCGTCAGCTCCATCATCAATATGTGTTTTCTTCTCTTATGCCTGTTTGTCATCGCCGCGATTTTCGCCGTGCCTGCGTTCGTAACCTGGCAAGCGCCCGGTTTTGCCCCGGACACACGGGCTTTGACCATCAAACTTTGCCGGATTTTGCTTATGCAGCCGGTTTTGCTTGCTTTCAGCGGCATCGCGATGGGCATTTTGAATTCCTATAAGATATTCTGGCCTTCGGCCATTGGCGCGGTACTGTATAACGCCTGTATAATCGTCTGCGGCGGACTCGGCGCGGATGTCGGCAGACCGGAAAGCATCTCCGGCTTCGCTTTCGGGGTTGTCCTCGGCGCGCTGTTCAACTTCCTCGTCCAGGCTCCTTTTCTGCGCCGGGTCGGTCTGACCTACCATCCGGTCATCGCCTGGAATCATCCGGGGGTGCGCCGGATTTTGGCTCTCTCGCTGCCGATGATTGTTATGTACGCCCTGAACCAGCTGCAGGTGGTCGTCAACACGAACCTGGCCTCAAACCTGCAAGAGGGCGCGGTCTCGGCTATCTGGTACTCTTACCGGCTGTTTCAACTGCCGGTCGGCATTTTCGCCCTGGCTTTGGCCGTCGCGGTTCTGCCCACTTTGTCAGAGCAAGCGGCGCTCAAACAAAGAGAGGAATTTGTGAGAACGCTGTCAGATTCGATCCGCACCATCGCGTTCATCACCATCCCGATCTCTGTTTTTTTTATGATTCTGCGCTTCCCTCTCATCCGGCTCTTA
>JAIRRL010000050.1 GCA_031255985.1 Gracilibacteraceae bacterium | reverse complement strand
AGGCGCTGGCAGAGACGGGGGGCGACGCGCAAGCCGCAGCCGCCCTGCTCGGCGTCAGCCGGGCGACGTTGTATCGCAAGCTGAAAAAATACGGACTTGGAGACAGGCGCCAATAATTTTTGGATGTTTCTCCAAATGACAAGAAGCCCTGCGGAAAAGTATACTGTAAAATATAAAATACTTTTCGGGAGGGTGATTTTATGGCATTGCCGCTACTTGATTTCAGCGGGCAAACCGTGCTGATCACAGGCGGACGTTCCGGCATCGGCCGGGCGGCGGCCATCGCTTTCGCGCGCCAGGACGCGCAAGTGATCATAGCCGGGCGCAGCAACGCCGACGACACGCTGGCCACGATCAAAAAAGAGGGCGGGGAAGCGATTTTCGTCAAATGCGACGTCAGCAAATCCGCCGAGGTGCAGAACCTGATTCAGACCGTCATGAAGACTTACGGACGTTTGGACGTAGCGATCAACAATTCCGGTTTGCTGCCGGTAACCGCGGATCTGGCGCTTCAGAAGGAGGAGGATTTCGATCAGATCATCGCCGTTGACCTGAAAGGCGTATTCCTGTGCATGAAGTACGAAATCCCGGAGATGCTGAAAAACGAAACCGGCGGGGCCATCATCAACGTCGGTTCCGTGGTCAGTCTCGTGGCTGATCCCGGCATGGCCCCCTATGTCGCCGCCAAACACGGGGTCGCCGGTCTCACCCGCGCCGCCGCCATGGAGTATATCAAGCGCAATATCCGCATCAACTGCGTCGCCCCCGGCTTCACCGCCACGGAGATGACCTCCGGCTGGATTGCCGACCCGGCTTTTTACGAATTGGTAAAATCTTTCAATTTCGCCAGCCGCGTCGCCGCTCCGGAGGAAATGGTCGGGATTCTCCTCTATCTGGCATCGCCTATGGCTTCGTTCCAGGCGGGCGCGGTCATCGCCGTGGACGCCGCCCAAACCGCTCATTAACGCGGGCGGCGGCGCCGCGCCCGTTGGAGGCGCAGATGGCGCCCCACCCTGACATGAAGTGAGGTCGAAAGTGAAAGTAGCAGCTATTTTTAAATGCGCCCGCAATCCGGTGGACGCCAGAGTCAAACTCGACGGCAGCGTTAGCTGGGAAGGGATAAAACTGGCCGCGAGCGACGACGATCCCGCCGCTATGCAAATCGCCCGCGCCCTCAGCGGGGGCGATGAAATCGTGGCTCTGACCATCGGCGACGGCGATCAGGCCTGGGCCGCCGCCCGCGGGGCTGCGCGCACAATTCTGGTGGAGGACGCCCGCGCCGTGAGCGACAGTTCGGTGACCGGCTTTCTCCTGGCCGCCTGCCTGCGGCGGCTGGAGGGAGTTCAGGCCGTGGTGATCGGCGATTCCGCTTGGGATTACGGCATCGTCAGCGCTCTGGCCGGTCAGTTGGGATGGCCGGCGGTGGCGGGGGTGACGGAAGCCGAGGCGGCCGGCGCCGGGCTGAAGGTGATCCGCAAGCTGGGCAATATCCGGCAGGTACTCGCCCTTCCCTGTCCGGTCGTACTGGCGGCCGCGGCCGGTGAGGAAGAAAAAAATCCGCCCGGCATGAGAGATATACTGGCGGCCCGCAAAAAACCGACGGAAAAACTGGCCGCCGCCGCCCTGAATCCGCCGCCTGAGCGGACGCTCAGCCGCGGATTCCGTTACCCGGACGCCCCAAGCGCGCGCATCATCGACGGCCGGGATCCTCAGTCCGCCTGCGCCGAACTCGTAGCGGCGCTGCGCGCGGACGGCGCGCTTTAAGGAGGGCAAAATGAAAACCTGGATTATTTTAACCGACGAACGACGGGCCGGGGGCATGCTGGCGACTGCCCGCGCCTTGGGCGGGGAAGTCGCAGCATGTGCGGCGGGCGCCCGCGCTTTGGCGGACGCGGCGGTCGCGCTGGGATTCGACAAGGTTATCCACTTTGATTTACCGGCGGACGCGCCCGCCGAAGCTTGCGCCGCAGCCCTGGGCGCCCGCGCCGCGGCCGACGCCCCGGACGTGGTTTTGGCGTCGGACGCGCCCCCGGCCCGGATCCTCCTGGGGGCGGTCAGCGCCGTCATAGAGGCGGCGGTAGTAGCCTCCGCCCGCGGCCTGGCGCTGCGCGAGGGCCGGATTACAGTCGCCAGGGCGACGGCGGAGGGCAAAATCCTGGAGGATTTAGAGATAGACGGTAAACTGGCCGCCATCTATGACGGCGACGACCAGGACGTCCAACCGGCCTCGCCCCCGCCTCCGAACGCAGCCCCGCCGCCGCCGGTGCGGGCGGAAACCGTTCCGGTGGCGGCCGGGGAGCTTAAAGTGATGGAAACCTTGGCGGGGGCCGAGGGGGCCGGTTTGCTGACCGCCCCCAAGGTGGTGGGCGTGGGACTGGGCTTGGGCAGTAAAGCCAATCTGCCCCTCATCGAGGAACTGGCGGCGGCGCTGCGGGCTGAAATCGCCTGCACTTTGCCGGTCTGCAACGACATGCGCTGGCTGGGCGAACACCATGTAGTCGGCTCATCCCACAGCCAGATCGCCCCCGATCTCTACATCGCCGCCGGAGTCTCCGGCGCGCCCAACCACCTGTCGGGGGCACGGGACGCCAAGATCACCGTGGCCATCAACAACGACCCGGAAGCCCGTATTTTCAAATTCTGCGATTACGGCGTCGTCGGCGACCTGACCGAGATCGTCCCCGCTTTGACCGCAGCCTTGAAATAACATTTTTTACCAAAAAGGAGGATTATCACAAATGGCGAGAATTTATGACGCCGAATATGACGTCGTCGTGATCGGCGGCGGCGGTTCCGGCAAATCAGCGGCTTACACGGCGGCGAAAGAGGGCGGACTTAAAGTGGCTCTCCTGGAGAAAATGCCGGAAACCGGCGGTTCATCGGTCTATGCCGAGGGCACGGCCGCTTTTGAGTCGAGCGAGCAGAAAGCCCGCAAGGTTCCCGAACACGCGGGCGCGCATTTTCCGACCAAAGAGGAAGGGTTCCGGCGCTACCGCGAATACAGCCATCACCGCGCCAACCCGGATGTGGCGCGAATGCAGGTGGAAAACACGGCGGAGACCATCGACATCCTGAAAAGCCTGGGCATTGTTTACACCGACGTGACCATTTACGCTTATGACCAGCCGCTGGAGCTTTACACGTTCCACCGGCCGGACGGCCTGGGCGAGCGGGTGCAGGAAGTGCTGCTCCGGGCCTGCGTCAACGCCGGCGTGGATATTTTTACCTCGACGCCCGCCAAAAAACTCCTGACCGAAGATCGCAAGGTCGTCGGCGTCCTGGCTCAGGACTCCAAGGGTTTTGACATGAAAATCAAGGCGAAAGCCGTCATTATCGCTTCCGGCGGCTACGGCAACAATCCCGATATGGTGGAAAAATATTCCTGGTTGCGCCGCTCCGCCCACCACACTTATCAGTGCGTGCCGACCCAAAATACCGGCGACGGCCTGCGCATGGCCCTGGAAGCCGGGGCCGACACCGAGAGCTGTCAGGCGGTCATGATCATCGCCTGCGCCAGGGGCAAGACTTTGACGTCCCATTCCAGCGGCGCCGGTTCCCAGCCAGTGCTTTGGATCAACAAAACCGGCCGGCGCTTCGCTTCCGAGGAAGTCGCCATGAGTTTCGCCGACACCGGCAACACTTTGGCCAAACAGCCGGAGGGCGTGGTTTACGCCATCATTGACGCCGACACCGTGAAACATCTGATTGAAAACGGTTCGGACATCGGTCTGGGCGATTTTATTCAATTTCATCAAAAACTCACCAATCTGCAGCTGGAGCTTGATCAGGACGTGGCCGACGGCATCGCCTGGACGGGCGGCACGATTGAGGAACTGGCGCGGAATATGGGACTCGACCCGGCCATTGTCGCCGCGACGGTGGCCAAGTACAACGCCGCCTGTGAAAAAGGCTTCGATCCCGAATACTACAAACCGGCGAAATTCCTGCGCCCGGTCAAAAAAGCCCCCTTCTACGCTGTCAATATGGCGCCCAGCGTGCTGGTTTCCGACGGCGGCATCCGGGTGAACGGCAATTTGCAGGTCGTGGATTTCAACTATGAGCCGATCCCCGGTCTCTACGCCGTGGGCAACGAGGCCAGCGGCCTTTTCGGCGACACTTACAATCTTGACGTGCCCGGCACCGCCAACGGCTTTGCCCACACTTCAGGCCGCGTAGCCGCCCGGCACGCCGTCAAGATGATCAAGGGTTAAAACTTGTCCGCAGGTACAGATACGGGCGCAGATACGGGCGCGAGTATAGGCGCGGACACAGGCGCAGGGAAGGATGGGCGGTCGTTGCGGCCGCCCGCGCGCCCGCCGGCGGGGCGGGGGAGCGGCCGGGCGCGAGCCGTCGCCGCCACGCTGGCGGCGGGCTGCATGTGGGGCAGCATCGGCCCTTTTGTCCGCGTGTTGGACGCGCAGGGCTTCACGCCGCTGACGATAGTTTTCGCCCGCATGTCCGTGGCGGTCGTTTTGCTGGCGTCATTTTTTATTCTGAGCGACCGGGGCGGGCTTTTCCGGATCAAACGCAAAGATTTGTGGCGTTTTGTCCTGGCGGGGTTTTTGAGTTCCGTCCTGCTGAATGTTTTTTACAGCATATCCATAGTCCTGAACCCGCTGTCGGTGGCCTCGGTTCTTCTGGCGGCCTCGCCGGTATTCGTGGTTTTGATTTCCCGCCTTGTTTTCCGGGAACTGTTTACCGCAAACAAACTGGCGGCTCTGGCCGTCGTTTTTATCGGCTGCGTATTCACCAGCGGTCTCGTCAGCGGCGGCGCGGGTTTGGGCTTTTCCCCCCTGGGCCTGACGGTGGGGCTGGTCGCGGGGATCGGTTGGGCCATGTACAGCGTCATGACCCGGCTTTGCCTCAACCGCGGCTATCATTCGCTAACTGTAAATTTTTACACTTTTTTCTTCGGGGCGCTACTGTGTCTGCCCTTCGCCAGTCCGGGCGCCATCGCCGCCGCCGTCGGAAAAACGCCGCTCTTCATGACGGCGTTTCTGCTTGGCCATACGCTGATTTGCTCGCTTTTGCCCTACATGCTCTATACATACGGCATGAAATACTTGGAAACCGGGGAGGCGTCCATCATCGCCGCCGTGGATCCGGTGTTCGCCGCGTTCCTGGGATTTTTCTTCTATCGGGAAACACCCGACTTACCGATGCTCACAGGCTTCGTCCTCGTACTGGGCGGCGTCGCTCTTCTGAATTTGCCCGGCAGATTCCGCCAACCTTAATCTCTAATTTCATCTATTTAAAGAGACTACGTCTGGAGAAGAATTGAAATTTAATGAAACACTAAAGCGGACTGACGCCCACAACTTGTCAGTCCGCTTTAGCCGGTTTTGGTAAATTATTGGGCGAACCGGTTCCGTTCAGCCGGGCGGGGGCGGGGCTTGGGCCGGGTCAAACCCGCTGATTGCCTTGGCTGCCGCCTGGACAGGGATGAGAAATATTAGCACCAGGACGATGGCCGACCCGACGATATACGGGGCCATGGAGGCAAAGAAAGCGATAACGCCCGCCCAGCCCTGCGCCCCAAAATTATTGATGAAGGAACAAAGGAAATCAATGCCGAGGCCCATGCAAACACCCAAAGTGGCGCTTAAAACGATGTGGGTTCCCAGACGGCTTTTTTCCAGGCGCAGGGCGCGCGCCAGTTTAAGGCCCCAGGCGAAGGCGGGAACAAGGTCGCTCCAGGTGTAACCGACGACAAAACTGGTCACAAACGACAGCAGCACGGCGGCGGGCGTGAGAATCGGCGCGCCGGGATTTTGGCCCTGGATGACCCAAAGCAGAATCACACTGATAAAAAAGCAGAGTACCAAATTCATACCAAAAATTGTCAATCGCTGAAACCCGGCAGGTCCTCTCATGTCAAAATCCCCCCTTGAGATTCTTTAAAACAGTATCACCTCAAGCCTCAAGCGGTGATTCAAAAATTGGGTCCGGGGCAGGCGCCGTCAGAGCCGCCGTCCACAGGCAGATTGACTGCCGAGATGAACCGGCTTTCGTCCGAGGCCAGGAAAAGCAATCCGTAGGCGATGTCCATCGGGGTGAGCGGGCGGCCGTTGAGCTGGGTCTCATGCACAATATAGTTGACCATATCCGGCGGCGCGCCGGCGGCGCCGGGAGTTTCGATCAGCCCCGGCGACAGGGCGTTGACCCTGATTCCAAAAGGCGCGCCTTCCGCCGCCAGCTGCCGCGCCAGGCCGATAACCGCCGCCTTGGCCGCCGCGTGAGCGGCTTGGGGCGTATTGCCGATGCCTTTGGTTCCGTTGTTGGACGACACGTTGATCACGCTGCCGCCGCCGGCTTTGATCAGATGGGGCCAGGCGGCTTTAGTCACGGTGAACACCAGATCCAGCTCGTTTTCCAGCGATTTTTTCCACTGCGCAAAAGTCATTTCCGCAAAAGGAGCAAACTCAGGTTTGGAAGCATTGTTGATCACGACGTCGATGCCGCCCATCCGCTCCGCCGCCGCATCGACCCATATC
>JAIRRL010000206.1 GCA_031255985.1 Gracilibacteraceae bacterium | reverse complement strand
AGTGATCATGATTGCCGAAAGGAGAAAGCATCTGCTTTTGCGGCAGCAGTGAAATAAGGCTTTTTTCCGCAGTGAAATCTTTTATGAAAGTCGGGTGACCGCCGCTAAATCGCGACGGTCACTTTGTTTGATTGTCTGATACCAAAGACAGGTTATATATGGGTTTCGCCTCGCATTCCGAATGTCCTTCAAGCTCCATTGCCATAATGCGACCACGACAATTTTCCAGACGACGTCTGGATTTTTGGCTACTGCATATAAAGTTCGCGTAAGGCGCTTTTTGACGCCGAAGCGAAAGAATGTTAAATATTTTTCTTGCCAAAACGCTGTTTTCCCCATAAAATTAATTATCCTTAGCCTGCGTTGTGAATGAGAGGATGAAACCAATGGGTAACAGCAATGGATAACAGTCATGGATAAGGCGGCGGAGGTCGCCATAATCGGGGCGGGCCTGGCCGGGGCGGAAGCGGCCTGGCAGCTCGCGCGCCGCGGGGTGCGGGTCGTTCTCTGGGAAATGCGGCCTGAGCGGACGACCCCGGCCCACGTCACCGGCGATTTCGCCGAGTTAGTATGCAGCAACTCCCTGCGCTCGGACGATCTGGCCAACGCCGCCGGATTACTGAAAGCGGAAATGGAGCGTCTCGGCTCCTTGGTTATCGCGGCGGCCCGCGCGACGGCGACGCCGGCTGGCGGCGCGCTGGCGGTGGATCGCGCCCGCTTCAGCGCCGCAATAACGAAGCGCCTGCTGGCGCTTCCAGCCGTGCGTCTCCGCCGGGCGGAGGCGGCGGCATTGCCGCCGGGGCCGGCTATAATCGCCGCGGGGCCACTGGCTTCGCCGGCCCTGGCCGCCGCTATCCGGGAACTGACGGGGCGGGACTCGCTGTATTTTTTTGACGCCGCCGCCCCGATCGTCACCTTGGAATCGGTGGATCAAACCCGCGCTTTCTGGGCCTCGCGCTACGACAAGGGCGGCCGGGACTATTTGAACTGCCCCTTAAACGAAGAAGAATACCTGCGTTTTCACGCCGCCCTCCTGACGGCGGAAACGGCGGAAATTCACGGTTTTGAGCAAAAAATGGTTTTCGAGGGCTGTATGCCGATCGAGGTCATGGCCAGCCGGGGCCTGCGCACTATGGCTTTCGGCCCCCTGAAACCGGTCGGGCTGACCGATCCGCGTACAGGGCGCCCACCCTGGGCGGCCGTCCAGCTGCGCAAAGAAAATCTGGCCGGCGACTTGCTGAATCTCGTCGGCTTTCAGACCCATTTGCGCCGCAGCGAGCAGGAACGGGTTTTCCGCATGATCCCCGGCCTGGAGCGGGCGGAATTTGCCCGCTACGGCGTCATGCACCGCAACACGTATATCCGCGGCCCAGCCGTATTAAACTCTGATTTCAGCGCCAAGGCGCGGCCCGACCTTTTTTTCGCCGGCCAGATCACCGGCGTGGAAGGCTATATCGAATCCGCCGCCTCCGGCCTGATGACCGCCCTGTCTCTCTACCGGCGCCTCTGCGGCCGGCCGCTGCCGCCTTTTCCGCCGGAGACCGCCCTGGGCGGGCTGGCGGCCCATATCACCGCCTCCCCCAGCGATGATTACCAGCCGATGAACGTCACTTTCGGCCTTTTGCCGCCGCTCGCCGGCAAGATCCGGGGCAAAAGGGAGAAAAACCGGGCTTTGGCGGCGCGCGCTCTGGCCGCTCTGGACGGGTTCAGCCAAAAACACGAATTGACGGCGGACGCCGCCGATTTGGCCTGAGGGAGGAACGTCCATGCTTGCGGACGAAGCTTTGGCCCGTTTTACCGCTTATCAGACGGCGCGCGATTTTTCCGCCTTGACCATAGCGTCCTACAGCGCCGATTTGCGCCGTTTTCTCTCCTATTGCGCCGTGGAGGCGGGGGTTGCCAGCGCCGCCATGGAGGTCGAGCGGCTCAGCCCGGCGACTGTGCGCTATTATACCCGCGCCCTGATGACCGCCGGCCTGGCCCGCAGAACCATCGCCCGCCATGTGGCGGCCATCCGCTCTTTTTGCAAATACCTCTGCCGCGAGGAAATCCTGAAGGTAAATCCGGCGCGCAAACTGCTGATTCCCAAGCAGGCCCGGACTTTGCCCCGTTTTCTCTACCGCGAGCATACGGAAAAACTCCTGGCGGTTCCGGACGCCCGTCCGGGGCGCGCGGGAAACAAGGAGCGCGAGGGGCGCGACCGCGTGATTTTGGAGTTTCTGTACGGTTCCGGCCTGCGGGTGAGCGAACTCGTGGGGCTTAACGTCGGGGATCTCGATTTGACCGAGCAAATCGCCCGCGTAACCGGCAAAGGGCGGCGGCAGCGCATCGTGCCTCTGACCGACCCGGCGGTGAGCGCCGCCCGTCTCTATCTGGCCGCGAGACGGCCGGCGGCGGGAGAGACGGCCTTGCTGCTCAACCGCAACGGCCGCCGCCTGAGCGCCCGCACTGTCCGGACCGATCTGGCGCGCCTGGCCGACGCCGCCCGTTTGCATCAGCATGTGCATCCGCATATGCTCCGCCACAGTTTTGCCACGCATCTGCTGGACGGCGGGGCGGATCTGCGCAGCGTCCAGGAATTATTGGGGCATAAGCGCCTTTCTTCCACCCAAATTTACACGCATCTCACCAAGGAAAAAATCCGGGCGGTCTACATGGACGCCCATCCCCGCGCGAAAATCGAAGCGGTGGAGGGGCGGGAAAAAACTGATGACAATTCATAAAAGTATATACAATTGTGAATAATTGTCTTGACTATTTCTTTTTTTTCAATTATAATATAAAAGTCGCAATGTTTAAGGTTAGAGGCAGGAAAGGAACGTCAGAAAATGTTTCGGGGAACGACTATTATAGCAGTCAAAAAAGACGGGCGCACGGCGGTGGGCGGGGACGGCCAGGTGACTCTCGGTCAGGCCGTGATCATGAAAAACAACGCCCGCAAGGTGCGGCGGCTTTATCACGATCAGGTGGCGGTCGGGTTTGCCGGTTCCGTGGCCGACGCCTTTACTTTATTTGACAAATTTGAAAGCAAATTGGAGGAACATCATGGCAATCTGACCCGCTCCGCGGTGGAACTGGCGAAAGAATGGCGCACGGATCGGATGCTCCGGCATCTGGAAGCCCTGCTCATCGCGGCGGATCGGGAAAGCCTGCTTGTCATCTCCGGTTCCGGCGAAGTGATCGAACCGGACGACGGCGCGGCTGCTATCGGTTCGGGCGGCAATTACGCTTTGGCGGCGGCCAGAGCGCTGTTGCGGCACACGGATATGGACGCGGGGGCGATCGCCCTGGAGGCTATGCGGATAGCGGCCTCGATTTGCGTGTTTACCAACGACCAGATAGTGATAGAAGAAATCACCTGAGTTTCAGGTGGGCAAATTTTAAGGGAAAGGAATGGGCAGCGCATTGGAACAACTGACCCCCAAGGAAATCGTGGCCGAACTGGATCAGTATATTGTCGGGCAGGACGAAGCAAAAAAAGCTGTGGCTGTAGCTCTGCGCAACCGCTACCGCCGCTCGCTGCTGCCCGCCGGGATGCAGGAGGATGTTCTGCCAAAGAATATCCTGATGATCGGCCCGACCGGAGTGGGCAAAACCGAAATAGCGCGGCGGCTGGCCAAACTGGTCAAGGCCCCGTTTCAAAAAGTGGAAGCGACGAAATTTACGGAAGTGGGTTATGTGGGGCGCGACGTGGAATCCATCATCCGCGATCTGGTGGAATTCTCCTTGCGCATGGTGAAAGCGGAAAAAATGACGGAAGTGGAGGCCGCGGCCAGGCAGAACGCGGAAAAACGCCTCCTGGCCTTGCTCGCTCCGGACCGGCGGCAGCAAAGCCCGCCGCTTAACCCGTTTCAAATTTTTATGACGGACGATAAAAAAGAGCCGGCGCAGCAGAGCCCGGTTCCCCCGGAAATTGAAAAAGAGCGGGACTTCATCGAAAAAAGGCTGAAAAACGGCGAACTGGAAGATTATGTCATTGAAGTGGAAACGGAGGAAAGCCCCCTCTCCGACGTGATGGGCGGCAGTCTGATCGATATGGGCATGTCCAGCCTGCAAAACAATATGCAGGATATGCTGGATATGCTGCCCAAACGGAAGAAAAAACGCAAGATTCCCGTGCGGGAAGCGCGGCGCATCCTTACGCAGGAGGAAGCGCAGAATCTGGTGGATCAGACGGCGGCGGTGCAGGAAGCCATCCGGCGGACAGAGCAGGAAGGGATAGTTTTTTTGGATGAGATCGACAAAATAGCCGGGAAGGAGGGCAGCGGCGGCCCGGACGTATCCCGCGGCGGCGTCCAGCGGGATATTCTGCCCATCGTGGAAGGGGCGACCGTAGTCACAAAATACGGGCCGGTCAAAACAGACCATATTTTGTTCATTGCCGCCGGCGCTTTTCACGTCGCCAAACCCTCCGACCTCATCCCGGAACTGCAGGGCCGTTTCCCCATCCGGGTGGAACTCCGCTCCCTCAGCGTCGGCGATTTCCGCCGTATTCTCACCGAGCCGAACGCCTCCATCCTCAAACAGTACGAAGCCCTGCTCGCCACCGAAGACGTCCGGATCAGCTTCGCGGCGGAAGCGATTGAGGAAATCGCCCAAATGGCTTTCGACGTAAACGCCGCCACGGAAAATATCGGGGCGCGCCGCCTGCACACCATAGTGGAAAAAGTGCTGGAAGAACTCTCGTTTGAGGCCTCGGAACTGCCGCCCGGTTTTGAACTGACGATCAACCGGGAGTACGTCCGGCAAAGAGTAGGCGATATCGCCCGCAGTCAGGACCTTTCCAAATATATTTTATAAATGACGCAGATAAATTAATTTATATAGAGGGGAGATTTACTATGACCGATACGAATATTGATGTGAACGACGCGAATGAGTTAAGCATGGTGCTGGAAAAAACGAGGGCTATCGGCAAGCTCATTCAGCGGGCCGCCGGCAAGTCAGTGGATTTCGCCGAGATGGCGGTCGTGATCAGCAGCAAAACAGAATCCAACTGTTATATCATGAGCAGCAAGGGCAAACTCCTGGGTTATCATTGCGTCCCCAGCTTCACCTGCGACAGCATCGACCGGATTATTCAGGACACGGGCCATTTCCCCGAAGCCTATAATTCCGAGCTGCTGAACGTTAGCAATACCAAATCCAATTTTGTCCAAAAAAATAACGGCTGCGTTTTCAGCCCGAACGAGGAATGTGTTTACAATAACAAGATCTCCACCATCATCCCCGTGCTGGGCGGCTCGGAGCGGGTCGGCACGCTGGTGCTGGCCAAGTTCGGGGTCGAATTTACGGCGGGGGATATCATCGTGGCCGAGTACGGCGCCACCATCATCGGCATGGAGATTTTGCGCGAACGGGCGGAACGGGCGGAAGTCGAGGCGCGGAAAAAAGCGGCGGTGCAGATCGCGGTCGGCACGCTGTCCTATTCCGAGCTGGAGGCGGTGGATCATATTTTCCAGGAATTGGGAGGAACGGAGGGCCATCTTGTCGCCAGCAAAATAGCCGACCGGGTGGGCATCACCCGCTCCGTCATCGTCAACGCCCTGCGCAAATTTGAGTCCGCCGGCGTGATTGAGTCCAAGTCTTTGGGAATGAAAGGCACGTATATCCGGGTGCTGAACGAATACCTGCTGGACGAATTGGAGAGAATCACCAAACGCTGATCTCTATTTGACCTTCTGTTGACCTTCAATTGACCTCTCGCTGATTTCCCGCGCCTAACCGGTCAATCAACCGACGCACTTGAGGAGTGACGAGATGCAGGCAAAAGTATATGTTTTTCAGATCAGGCGGCTCCTGACGCCGGCGCTGTTGTTCTTGCTCCTTTATCCCGCGCTGCTGGCCCTGTTTTGCTTCCTGAGCAAGCTGCCGGCGCGGTACGGGCAGATTTTTACTCTGATTTACATTGTGACTTTTATCGTTCTGGTCGTCATTATCGTGCTGGCCTATTCGCAAAAATTGCTGATCGATGAGGATACGCTGGTTTTTTCCTCGCTCCTGACCCGCGAAACGCTGGAGCCTGGCGATATCAAGCGCATCACTTTCAGCCGCCCGCGCCGGCGGGAGGAAATAGTGCGGATAAGAGCCGGCGGCAAAACTTATCTGCTGTCCGATTTCTATTTCCCCTTTAACGAATTGCTGATTGACCTGGAGGAATGGATCCGCCGCCACCAAGTTAACACCTTGCGGGCTAATTACCGCAATTAAAAATAGCAAAGAAGGTCGTACCCGCTTGTTTATCCCTGTATACGCACTGGCGGCGGCGGCTTTGATCGCCGCCGCCGCCTTCGCCGGCGGCGCGGCGGCGCCTTTGGCCCTGGCCGCTCGCTCCGCCCTCGCGGCCTGGCTCGCCACCCTCGGCGCCGGTTATGTCCTGATTCCGCTGCTGCGGCGCTGGCGCTGCGGCCAGAACATCCGGGAAGACGGCCCCGCCGCCCATCTGCGCAAAGAGGGCACGCCCACGGCGGGCGGCGTTATTTTTCTCATCGGGGTGACGTTCGCTCTCCTCTTGACCGGCGACGGCAGAAGCAGCCAGGTTTTGCTTTTTATTTTTCTCGCCTGCGGCTTGCTGGGCTTGACGGACGACGCCCTCAAAATCCGCCGCCGCCAGAACTTGGGTCTTCGCGCCTGGCAAAAATTTACAGCCGAGATCGTCCTGGCCGCCCTCTTTGCCGTTTTGGCCGTAGGCTACGCCGGGCGCGGCTCCGTCTTATTCGTTCCTTTTATCGGCGCGTTTGATTTACAGGGGTTTTACCTGCTTTTCGTCGTCCTGATTGTAGCCGCCGCCACGAACGCCGTCAACCTGACGGACGGCCTGGACGGCCTGGCGACGGGCAGCGTCGGGATTTCCGCTTGCGGCTATGTCGGCGTCTGCCTGCTTTTGGGGGAGGAGGTCTTTGCCGCCCTCCCCTTCCGCCCCACCGACGCCGCCCCCTTGCTCTTTGCGGCGGCTCTGGCCGGCGGTTGTTTCGGTTTTCTCTGGTTCAACCGCTATCCGGCCCAAGTCTTCATGGGCGACTGCGGTTCCCTCGCCCTGGGCGGCGCCCTGGCCGGCCTGGCGGTGATGACCGGCGCCGAGCTGTTTCTCCTGTTCCTCGGTCTGGTCTACGTGGTGGAGACAGTGTCGGTCATTTTGCAGGTTGTTTCCTTCAAAACCAGAGGCAAGCGCATCTTTCGCATGGCCCCCCTGCACCATCATTTTGAGCTGGGCGGCTGGCCGGAAAAAAAACTCGCGCCTGTTTTCTGGGCGGCGGGGGCGGCGGGAGTCGCGCTCGCCTGGCTGCTGCTGCGCCTGACCGGCTATTGGCTGGCTGGCTTCGGCGGCGGCTGAGCGGCTGGACTTGATGTGGCGGAGGATTTGATGTGGCGGAGGACTTGATTGACGGAG
>JAIRRL010000037.1 GCA_031255985.1 Gracilibacteraceae bacterium | reverse complement strand
GTCGCCGCCCCCTTTGAAATAGCGAAACGCCAGATCAGCGTCTTGCTGCGGACCGATCCCCCCAGCGGCGAGCCGGCCACCGGCGCGACAGTCCGTTTGACGGCCGTGATCGGCAATACGATCGAAGCGGCGCCGGGAACCGTTACCTTCAGCGCTGACGGAACAGTGATCGCTTCCGGGGTTCCGGCGCGTCAGGTCGGCAAGGAACTGATCGCCACCGCGGAATGGCGGCAGGTTCTGGCGGGCAACCAGGAACTGACGGCGGAATACGTGCCGGCCGCCCAGGACAATTACAACAACGCCGAAGACCGGATCAGCGATTATGAAGTGATCAAGGCGAACCAGACCGGCTTTAAATTCCCCAAGACCACGCTCAACAAGACTTACGGCGATCCGGATTTCCTGCTGCCGGCCGCTCAGGGCGGCCAGGGCGGCGGCGGTATTGACTACTATCAGATCGCCGGCGACACCGTGATCTCCTTTTACTCCATCAGCGACGACGTCGCCATTCTCCAGACCGGAACCTCCGTCATCCGGGCGATCAAGAACGGCGACAGCCATTACAACCCGATTTCCGCCGACCTGACCGTCGTCGTGGCCAAAAAAGCCAATGATCTGGCTATAGACGCGCCGGACACGGAATTCGGCCTCCCGGTCGTCCCCGCCGTCACCGTCAATGAAAGCGGCGGTCAGCTGACTTATGTCTGGCAGGGACGCGGCTCTACGGTTTACGGCCCGGCGGCCGCGCCGCCAACGGCTATCGGCGACTATGTCCTAACGGTGAGTTCGGCTGAGACCGTGAATTACCTGGCCGCCAGCGCCAGCGCCGAATTCAGGATAATTCCCTGCGCCTGCGTGCTGGATCAGGCCAACCTGAGCGGCGGGCCGATCGCCATCGACTATTTCAAACTCCAAGAAACGCAGCGGCTGGAACCGACCTGGAATTTTACCGCCTGCTCCGTTCACGGCCCGATATTTGCCCTGCAATACGAATTCAGCGGCGATCACACGGGCGCGAAAATAAACGGCGCTTACCCGAATCCGGTAACGCTGACGGTCAATGACCGGGCCATAGGCAAAAAACTGACGGTCAAAGTCAAGATAACCCACGTTCCCACCGGACTTGCCGCTACGCAAGAAGCGCAGTTTACGGTGAGCAAGGCGGCCCGCGAAAATTCAGACGCCGGCGGCGCCCGGCAGGCTTATCACAAGACTAAAGACGGCGACGTTGTTGTGGATATTTCTTCCATCTTGCAGGACAGCGGTTTGAGCGCGGTGAGCGTTTCCCCGGTTCGGCCCGGTCAGAAACCGGCGACTCTGACGGATGGGCGCGACTATAAGGTCGAAAACGATCAGCTGGTGCTGAAAGAGGGCTTTATGGACACTTTGCCGCCCGGCGAGCAGATAATCAAGATCGTCACCGCCGACGGGACGGAATTCCTGCTGCATCTCGATATAGCGCCGGGGGTTCTGACAGTGGAGCAAGCTGGCGGGAGCGGTCTGCCCGCGGTCACGACGCCTCTGACTGACCTGCAGCTGGCCGGCGCGGTTTTGACCGGCCAGGAAATGGACAGGCTGAACAACGGTTTTGACGTCAAACTCGAACTGCTGATATCCGGCTTGCGCATTCCCGCCGACGCGGCGGTGGTCGCGGCGGAAGCGGGTTCCAAGAAAGTGGGGACGCTGTTCGATATTTCCCTGCGAAAAACGGTCGGCACTGATCAGCCCGTTTTTATCAGCGCTTTGCCTAACAAGGCCAGCGTCAAACTCCAGGTGGATCTGCCCTCCAATCTGCGCGGCCAGCCCCGCTACTGGCTTGGGCGCGTGGAGCATCCGAGCGGCGGCAAAGCCTATATGTCGCTGCTGGGCGCCCGCCTGCAAAACGGCGCCGCCCTCCAGTTTGAAACCAATAACTTTTCCACTTACGCTATATTGTACGCCACCTCGGTGGTAAGCATTGACTCCGACAGCGGCGGCGGCGGCATAAGCGCCGGCAGCGCCGGCGGCGGCGGTTCAAGCGCCGGCGGCAGCGGTTCCGGCAGTTCCGGCGGCGGCAATAGCGTCGGCGTCGGCGGCGCCAGCACCGATACCGGTTCCGGCGCGGCAATAGCCTCGCCGGAACCGGCCAGGCCGAATCCGGCGCCTCCGGCCCAGCCCGCCCCGGACGCTCAAAGCGACCGGAACGAACCGGCCGCCAAGCCGCCGGCTCTGCTCCCGGCGAACCAAGCGCGACCGATAGAGGATGAAGCGGACAGCGACGAACCGCCGCCGCCCGGCTCCAACCCCAAAACAGGGGTTCCTGTAGGCAAACTCAATGACATGGGCATTTTCGCCGCTCTGGCCACCTTGGGCGCCGCCCTCATGCTGCGCGTCGACAAGCGCCGCCGCAAACTGGATCCCGAATCGAATGAGTAACAACAGCAACAGATAACAGCAACAGCAACAGCAATAACAACAGCAATAACAATAACAATAACAATAACAATAACAATAACGTACACCATCACCATCACCATCACCATCACCATCACCATCACCATCACCATCACCATCCCCAACTCCAGACCAAAATAACCAAAAAGCGGGACGCCCCCATTCGGCGTCCCGCTTTTTTTACTCCTCGCCCGCATGCCCCCGGCCCCTGTAGGGGACGCCGCCTTCGGCGTCCCGTACTCCCGGCAATAATTTTATCAATTATAACCGATAAAACCTCATATTAATACTTGATCCTCCGGTATAACCGCTGTATACTGGAGACGAATACAAAAGAGAGGACGCCGACGCCATGATAAAACGCGAAAGATATATGAGCCAAATCCGGCCGTTTATCGGCAAAGAACTGATCAAAGTACTGACAGGCGTCCGCCGCAGCGGAAAATCAGTCATGCTGGAGCTGGTGCGCGAGGAACTGACCGCGGCGGGGGCGCGGGCAGGGCAGTGTATCTCGTTCAATTTTGAGGAAATGAGCAACGCCCGCCTGACTACCGCCGAAGCCCTGCGCGCCGAAATCATGGAACTTGCCCGGAACATCGACGGCAAAGCGTACCTGTTCTTTGATGAAATCCAGGAAGTAGACGAATGGGAACGATGCGTTAATTCCCTGCGGGTAGAACTTGACTGCGATATATATATCACCGGCTCTAACGCCCGGCTGCTCTCCGGGGAACTGGCGACATACCTCGCCGGCCGCTATGTAGAGTTTGTCATTTATCCGTTTTCGTTCGCCGAATTCAGCGAACTGTATCAGGAAGTGAACGGGCAGACGCCTGCAAGCGACATTTTTTTCAAGTATCTGACCATCGGCGGTATGCCGTATTTGAGCAATCTGCGCTACGCGGAGCAGCCGAGCCGCCAATACCTGCAAGACCTGTACAACTCCGTCGTGCTGAAGGACGTCGTCAAACGCAACAAGATCCGGGAAGTGGATCTGCTGGAGCGCATCATCGCCTACATCGCCGCGAACGTAGGCACAACCTTCTCCGGCACGTCGATTGCCAGGTATTTCAAGAGCGAGAACCGCGCGGTCTCCCCGGAAACGATTTTGAATTACATCAAAGCCTGCGAGGACGCGTACCTGTTTTACCGGGTTAAACGCCAGGATTTGCAGGGCAAAAAAATACTCTCCAGCAACGAAAAATACTATATTGCCGACCATGGCATCCGCGAAGCCGTCTTCGGCGGCAACAGGCGCGACATAAACCTGATCCTGGAAAACATCGTATATATGGAAATGCTGCGCCGCGGATACAACGTCACTGTAGGAAAAACTACGACAAAAGAAATAGACTTCGTGGGCGAAAAACAGGGGAAAATGCTGTATGTCCAAACGGCATATCTGCTGGCGTCGCCTGACACCATAGAGCGCGAGTTCGGCGCGTATGCGGGCATCCGGGACAATTTCCCCAAATATGTCGTATCTCTCGACGATTTTGACATGAGCAAGGACGGCGTCAAACACATGAACATCCGGACATTCCTGCTGGCGCCGAATTGGGATTAAACCCCGCGGGTAGGGGACGCCGCCCTCGGCGTCCCGCGTTCCCGTCTCCGTATGGACGCCGCCCTCGGCGTCCCACATGCCCCCGGCCCCCGTAGGGGACGCCGCCTTCGGCGTCCCGCGTTCCCGTCTCCCGGCGTCTACAATATCCGCAGATAAACCAATGTCTGATTCAGCAGCTGCCAGGCGATTTCCCCGAACGTGACCGGGCCGTAAAGCCCGCCCAAATCCTTGCCCTCCAGGCCGCCGTACAGGAAATTGAGGATACAGTTGCAGGCAAACACCGAATCCACATCGCCGAGTTCCCCGATCTTACCGTGGAAAGCGTCCACATAATCGGCTATCGGCCGCGGCAGCCGGTACTCGACCCCCTTGAATACGGGCGCGTAAAAATACACCACCCCGTTTTCAATATTTTTCACGGAAATATTGATGCCCGCGCCGGAATAATCTCCCACCAGCGGCAGCTTGGTATCCAAATTCTTTTCGCTGATATAGTCCGCCAAAACGGTTTCCTTGCCGTCCACGAAACAGGTCTTCACCGCGAAGCCGTGCTCGTTGAAAGTAATGACGGGACTGTTCGGATCAGCGGTGAAAATATTGACGATATTCACCTGGGCAATCTTGCCCTCCGGCAGACCGATATGGAGGGCGGCGACTTTATCCGTCAGCGCCTCGCCCGTATCGCCTCTGACCGCTATGGGCGTTTGGCCCGCCGCCTCCAGGTTGATGCCGGCGATCCAGCCTACGATATTTTTCAAAAAAACGCTCTCATAACCGGAAGCGTTCTCGGCGTAATGCCGGTGTACCTCGCTGTCGAACGGCAGGATAATTATGGAAAAACCGTTGTCATAGGCGTCCTTGGCGATGTCGGGCAAAGTCTTGTCGTCATAGGCGGCGAATTTGTATTCGGCAAAAGGCAGTTCCAGCACGTCCAAAACCTCGCCGCTAACCTTCCCCCCGCCCTCGGCGAGAAAATATTCAGTGGAGCCGCCGATCCAGTTGCCGGCGGGCAATTTGCGCAGGAGCGCCTCCGTTCCCGATATGTGCAGCAGCTTTTTCTCCGCAATAAGAGCAGCGGTTTGCTCAAATGATTTTAGCATAACACGTCCTCCCTCTTCTTATTTCAGTGATACGATCCACTCGAAATCCGCCTGCATGATCACGGCGAATTTTTCCAAAAGCGCGTTCAAATCTGCTGTACACTTGCTCAGGGTTTCCGGCGCGGGATTGCTTTTGTAGATTCCCTTCAGCCGGGTCAGCGCCATGTTCAGGGATAATTGCTTCAACTGCGGCTGCCCTTTGTAATCGAGAAGTTTTTTTGTCTGCGCGTCGGTCAATTTCACGGTCAGTTGCTCCTTTCCTGAATTACATTCTCCGCCTTATATTACCCATTTTGCCGCAAAAATACAAGGTTTTATTCCGGATTTCGGGTGCAATAAAATTCCGCCCCCGCCCGCCCGGGTTGACTGCTTGCAATGCAAAACATATTGCTAATCCCGCTTTGCGGTGGTATAATGGGAAAAAACCACGAATTGCCTGGGGGATGGAATGGAAAACGAGCAGCAAAAAATATTTAACGTTCGCAATGTTTCGGAAGACTTGGTTGATTTCTATTTGGACGAGTGCATGGTCAGACACGGCGCCTGTTCCTGCTCCCGCTGTATAGCGGACATCCGGGCATACGCCCTGAACCAGCTGCCGCCGCGCTACGTCGTTACCACGGCCGGCAGCGCTTTCGCGCGCGCGCGGGCCATGTCCACCCAGGCCAAAGCCGACATCATATCGGCCATCTCGACCGGGATCAACTTAGTCAAAAAAAATCCGCGCCATGACGACTGATTATTAAGCCGCTTTATTCAAGGCGCAGAGCCTCCGCGACCACAACCTCCACCGCCGCCAAAATCTCCGCCGTCAATGTCGGGGCGGGCGGCGCAAAGACGGCTTCCTCGTCAGGCGGCTCAGGCGGCGCAAAGATGGCTTCCTCGTCAATTTGCTCAAGCCCGGCGTCCTCGCCGGGCTGTTCGGTTTGTTCCGCTGCTTCCGCAGTCTCCGCTTCCGCTGTCTCCGCCTCCGCTGCCGCCGCTTCCGCAGTCTCCGCTTCCGCTGCCGCAGCTTCAAGGGCCGCCGTAAGAGTCCACGCATACGTCGTAGCCGTTCTGGCCGCCGCCAGCCGCTCCAGCCTCGCGACCTCGGCTTTCGGATCGCGGCTAAGCCAGGCCAGATACTCAGAGTTTCCTTCCGGCCCGCGCAGCGGCGAATAAGTAAGGCCGCGCACCTTGAAACCTTCGCTGAGCGCCGCTGTGAGTACTTTTTGGATTACGGCGGCGTGGACGCGCGGGTCTTTGACGACCCCCTTTTTGCCTACATGCCGCCGGCCGGCCTCGAACTGCGGTTTGATCAGAATTACCGCCTGCCCCTCCTTGATCAGGACGCTTCGCAGCGCCGGCAGCATTTTTGTGACGGAAATAAAGGAAACGTCGCACACGGCGATAGAGATTTTTTCCCCTAAACTGTCCTCCGTCAGATAACGGGCGTTTGTCCGCTCCACGCAGAGAACCCGGTCGTCCTGCCGCAAACGCCAGGCCAGCTGGCCGTAGCCGACGTCTATCGCGTATACGCGCCGGGCGCCGTTTTGCAGAGCGCAATCCGTAAAACCACCGGTGGAAGCGCCAAAATCCGCGACGATGGCGCCGGTAAAATCCAAGGCGAATTCTTCCACCGCCTTGGCCAGTTTCTGACCGCCGCGGGATACATAAGGCATGGGCTGGGCGCGCACATCCAGCGGTATGTCCGGGGAACACTGGCGGCCGGGTTTGTCCAGCTTTTCATTTCCGCTGAAAACCTTACCCGCCATAATGAACGCCTTGGCTCTCGCCCGGTTGACGGCCAGCCCCCGCAGAACCAGCAGCGCGTCCAAACGTATTTTTTCTTTCATGCCGGCAGCCCTGCCGGGACGGGGGCGCGGAAAGAAAGGAGAGAGAGGACGGCGCTGACGACGGCGTCCACGCCCAAGCCGTTTTCCTCCTGCAAAGCGTCGATCGGCCCGTGGGCGACATAATCGGCGTAGCCGAGCCGTTTTACCCGCACTCCGGTCAGACCGGCGTCCGCGATGATTTCAAGGACGGCGCTCCCAACCCCTCCCGCCAGGGCGTGATCTTCCACCGTGACGACGCGGCCGGTCCGGCGCGCTTCCGTCAGCACCGCATCCCGGTCTGTCGGGTTCAAAAAACGCAAATTCAGCACGCCGGCGTCCACCCCGCGCTCGGCGAGAGAGGCCGCCGCCTCCATACATCGGTACACCAGCGGGCCGAAGCTGATCAAGACCGCGTCGGCGCCCCGGCGCATGAGTTCCGCTTTTCCCACCGGCAGCGGCTGGCAGTCCTCATCCGGCTTGACGCCCCGGCCCCGGCCCCGCGGATAGCGCAGGACGGAGGGATTGGGCAAAATAAAGGCGGCGCGGAGCATCCGCCGCAACTCATTTTCGTCTTTCGGCGCCATCACCGTCAGATTTGGAATCGCCCGGAAAAGAGCTATATCGAAAATCCCGTGGTGAGTCGCCCCGTCCTCGCCGACCAGCCCGGCTCTGTCTACGGCAAAAACCACGCGGGCGTTTTGCAGACATGCGTCGTGCAAAACCTGGTCATAGGCTCTTTGGTAAAAAGTGGAATACATGGAAACAACAGGCTTTAGGCCGGCCAGGGCCAGCCCCGCCGCAAAAGTGACCGCGTGCTGTTCCGCGATGCCCACATCAAAAAAACGGCGCGGATACATGAGACCGAATTGGCTGAGACCGGTACCGTTGCCCATCGCCGCGGTTACGGCCACGATACTCTGATCCTCCTGTCCCAGGCGGCAGAGCGTTTCGCCGAAAACTTCGGTGTAGGTGGGCGGGCCTTCTTTTTGGCGCGGCTTGCCCGTCTCGCGGTCAAAGGGGCCGACGCCGTGAAAAACGTCGGGTTTCCGCATCGCCGGCCAGTAGCCCATGCCCTTGCGCGTCACGGCATGGATAAGTACGGGGCCGGGCTGTTTTTTCGCCTGGGCGAAAACGTCCGTCAGGGCGTCGATATCATGGCCGTCAATCGGCCCGATATACGTGAACCCCATTTCCTCGAACAGGACGCCGGGCAGCAAAATGTATTTCAGGGTGTTTTTGGCTTTGCGCGCCGCGTTGCTCATCGTTTCGCCGATGAGGGGCAAACTCCGCAGGAAGGCCTCGACGTCCCGCTTGCCGCGGGTATAGGCGGAGGCCGTGCGCAGACGGTTCAGGTATTTGGACATGGCCCCGACATTTTTGGAAATGAACATCTCATTGTCGTTCAGGACGACAATGAGATTGGTTTTGGCGGCCCCGGCGTGATTGAGCGCTTCGTAAGCCATGCCGGCGCTCATGGAGCCGTCGCCGATCACCGCAGCGGCGTAACCGCTCCCGCCCGTGATATCCCGCGCTTTGGCGAAACCAAGCGCCGCGGAAATCGAAGTGCTGGAATGTCCCGTGCCGAAAGCGTCGCAGTCGCTTTCATCCCGGCGGGGGAACCCGGACAGGCCGCCGTGCCGCCGCAAGGTGGCAAAACGCTCCCGTCTGCCCGTCAGCAGTTTCCAGGCGTAGGTCTGGTGTCCTACGTCCCAGACGATCTTGTCCGCCGGCGGCTCAAATTCGCGCAAGAGCGCAATGGTCAACTCAACCACGCCGAGACTGGAGGCGAGATGACCGCCGTTTTCAGCGGTTACGCCTATGATCTCCTCGCGCAGTTCGGCGGCCAGCGCCGGCAAATCCTCCGACGGCAAAACCCGGACGTCGCCGGGAGACTTTATCTCGTTCAGTATCGTCAATATCCCTCTTCCTTCAGTCAGACTTGTCGCGCCGCTACAGTATAACCCAATTCAGAGGAAAAATCAACGCCCGCCGCCCGCCTCGCCGTCGCACTCGCGGCAATATCCATATATTTCCACATTATGTCCGGTTACGCGAAAATCATTTTCCGCAATATTCAGAATAAAATTCTCCAACGGACAATTGTTCACTGAAATTATCCGGTGACAAATCACGCAAACGGCATAATGTCTGTGACGAAAGCGATTCAGCTCATAGAGTACGCTCTCGCTCCGCGCCAGCTTTGCCTTGGCTACAACCCCCTTTTTTTCCATATAATTCAAAATTCTGTATATCGTGGACAAGGAGATATCCTGTCCGGCCGCCGCCGTACCCGTGAAAATATCCGCGGCGCTTATAGGCTTTTCCGCCTGTTCCAACAAAGCCAGCACCGCTTGCCGCTGCCTGGTTTTTTTCACTCCGGCCGGCCACTCGCGCCCGCTCGTTTTCATGACCCCCTCCTCATGATTTTTTTGCCGATCAGAATCAGCGTCAGGCAGAAAACTCCGGTCAAAACTATCGTCGCGCCCGGTTTCAGGCGGGCGTAGTAGGAGAGCGTCAGCCCGCAAAGCGTGAAAAGAACAGCGAAACAAACGGAGAGAATGACCGTTTGCCTGTAACTCCCGGCCAGCTGCATGGCGCAGGCGACCGGCACCACCATCAGCGACGAAACGATCAAGGCCCCGACCGTGCGGGCGGCGACGGAGACAGTGAACGCGGTCAGTATCGTAAAAATAAAATTAACCGTTCCGGTCGGAACCCCGGCAATCCGCGCCGCTTGCTCGTCCAAGGCGATAAAAAACAGCTCCTTATACAGCAAAACGAAAACCGCGGCCACGGCCAAGCTAACAAAAATTACCAAACGCATCTCGAAATTGCTGATGGCGACAATACTGCCGAAAAGAAAGCTGTTGAAATTGGCGGCGTTGCCCACAAAGCCCGACAGGACGCCGGCCAGCCCTATTCCCGCCGACATAACGACGGCGATGGAAATCTCGGAGTAGCGGGGGATTTTTTTGCGGATAGCCTCAATAGCCAGCGCGGCGGCCACACAAGCGGCGCCCGCTCCCAGCAGGGGATTGAAGCCCATGATCAGTCCTGCGGCGACGCCGGCCAGCGACGAGTGAGAAAGCGCGTCCCCGATCATGGAAAGCCGCTTCAGCACGACGATTACCCCCACGCAGGGAATGACGACAGCCAAAAGGACGCCGACGATGAAAGCCCGTCGCATGAAATCGTATTGCAAAATAGCCGTCATAAACCGCCTCCCGCGGAAAGAGCGCCGTCTTCCATTACCGGATGCTTATGCTTATGGCGCAGTTCCTCCTCCAACTGAGCTTTGTCCAGTTCGAGCAAAGAAGCGTTTTCCAGGCATAAGACCCTGGAGACGTGAGCCGCCGCCCGCTCCGTATCGTGAGTCGCCATCATGACGGTGAGACCCTTCTCCCGGTTCAGGCGCGTCAGCAGGTCAAAAAGAGCCGCAACCGCCGCCGCGTCCACTCCGGTCGTCGGTTCGTCCAGCAGCAAAAAATCCGGCTCCGCCGCCAGCACCCGCGCCAGCATCACCCGCTGGCGCTGGCCGCCGGAGAGGCTGCTGATCAGCCTCCCGGCGTACTGCTCCATCCCGACCAGCCGCAGCGCCTCCCGCGTCCTCGCCCGGTGCTGCGGGCCGGGAAAACGGAATAAACCTAAGCGGGCGAAGACGTTAGCCGAAGCTATTTCCTCGGCGGTAGCGGGAAAATTCTCGCCGGCGGCAGGCGAACTCTGGGGCAGAAAACCGACGCGAAACCAATCGTGGAACTGCCGCGCCTCGCGTCCGAACAGGCGGACGCTGCCCGCGGCCGGGGTCAATTCACCCAGAATCAGCCGGAGCAGCGTGCTTTTGCCGGCCCCGTTCGCGCCGATCACCGCGAGAAAAGCGCCGGGTTCAATCGAAAAATTGACGCGGGTGAAAACCGGCTCGTCCCTGTAACGGAAACTGAGGTTTTCGGCTTGAACGACGGCGTTCATCCGCTTATTGCAGCGCGGCCGCCAAAGCCGTGAGGTTTTGCCGCATGACGGAGAAATAATCGTCCCCGGCCGCCGCTTCCTCGTCGCTCAGCCCTTCCAGGGGATTCAGCGTGTCCGTGCGGGCCCCGACGGCTTCCGCGATGGTTTCCGCCACTTTAGGGCTGACTAGTTCCTCAAAAAATATGACCGTTATCTCATGTTCTTCAGCAAACTCAATGATTTCCGCCATCCGGGCCGGATCGGGCTCCGAGTCGGCGGCCAGCCCTTCTATCGGAGTTTGAGTCAGACCGTAGGCCGCGCACAGATAAGCAAAAGCCTGATGAGCCACGATGATATCCTTGCCGGGCAGTGGACTCAGCGTATCCCGGAACTCTTGATCGAGGGCGTCCAGTTCGGCGGCGTATTTGTTATAATTTTCCTCATAATAGGAGGCGCCCTCCGGATCGGCGCTGATAAAAGCGTCCCGAATATTCGCCATTTCCAGTTTGACATTCCGGGGATCCAGCCAGACATGGGGATCGAACTCCCCTTCGTCCTCATGCCCGTCGCCTTCTTCCTCGCCGTCCTCCCCCTCGGCTTCGGGAATTCCGGCCAGCGGGGCCACGCCGCTTGAGGCCTGGACCGCGACAAGTTTTTCGTTGCTTAAAGCCGCCAGCGCGTCATTCACCCAATGCTCCATCCCCAGCCCGTTAAAAACGAGAACGTCCGCGTTTTCCAAAGCGGCGAGGTCGACCGCCGCCGGTTCCCAATCATGCGGTTCCATGCCGGCCGGCGTCATGTTCGCGACATTCACCCTCTCGCCGCCGATTTTCCGGGCAAAATCATACATAGGATAAAAAGTGGCGTAAACGGACAATTTGGCTGTTTGCGACTCATCCTCATTTACAGCCGCAGCCGGCTGGCCGGCCGGCGCGGCGGGCGCCGCGCACCCGGCCGCTAAAAGCAGCGCTGCGCAAACGATAGCAAGGACAGGGCATAATTTGTTCATGATTTTCCTCCTGACAGAACATTAGTTAAACGCATATCATTCGCGTTTGGCTCAGTATATAAAATAATCAAAACTTTGTCAACCCAAGTTTTTTTCAACGCCGCCCGTTCCCTGTCCCGCCCCTGGGATCGCGGGCTTCCAGCCCGCCCGTTCCCTGTCCCGTCCCTGGGATCACGGGCCTGCCGCCCGCCCGTTCCCTGTCCCCGTAGGGGACGCCGCCTTCGGCGTCCCGCAAAATGGGCCGCGCGCAAAAAACTTGACAAACATGA
>JAIRRL010000022.1 GCA_031255985.1 Gracilibacteraceae bacterium | reverse complement strand
AAGTGAGGGTATATGATTAAAGCGATCATTGTTATACTTGTGCTGGGAGCGCTGATTCTGGCGCATGAATTCGGACATTTTATCATGGGGCGCCTGGCCGGCGTCCGCGTGCTGGAATTTTCCTTCGGCATGGGCCCCCGTCTCGGCGGCGTGCGGAAAAACGGCACGGAATACACCTTGCGCGCCCTGCCCTTCGGCGGCTACGTGCGCTTTCTGAGCCGCGAGGAAATGGCGGCGCGGCGGGCGGAAGCGGAAGAAGCGGCGGCGGAGGCGGAGGACGGCGCGGCCGGATACGAAGCTCCCGGCTGGGCGGAGGAAGAAGCGGAGGAATACCCGGAAAGCGAATGTATGGAAAGCAAGGGCTTTTGGCAAAAAGTTTCCATTTATGTAGCCGGCCCTTTCATGAATTTATTTCTGGGCGCGCTGATTTTTATTTTGGCCTACGCGATTTTCGGAGTGACGGCCCCCAGCGATGAAAACGTCGTCGGCGCGGTCGTGCAGGACATGCCGGCTCAGACGGCCGGTCTTGAGCCGGGCGACCGGGTGGTGGCGGTGAACGGCGCCCCGACCGCCGACTGGGAAGCCATGACGCGGGAAATCCGCGCCGGAAACCAGGGCGAACTCATCCTCAGCGTGGAAAAAACCGACGGGCGAACCGAGCTGCTGACGCTGACGCCCGTGCTGGACGAGAGCGGCAGTCATCTGATCATCGGCGTCACGAGCCAGATCACCCAGAAAAAAGTGAGCGTCTCTCAGGCCGTACATTACGGTTTGCTCCGCACTTGGGAATTCACTAAATTACTGCTGCAATATATCGTAGATATGTTTGCCGGACGGGAAAAAGTCGATCTGGGCGGCCCTGTGGCTATCGCGGGCATCATCAGCGAGGGGGCGGAAGCCGGCGCGACCACTTTGCTGCCGATCATGGCCATCCTCAGTCTCCAGTTCGGCGTCCTGAACTTGCTGCCGATTCCGGCTCTGGACGGCGGCCAGCTCACGGTACTCATTTTTGAGCGCATCCGCGGACGGGAACTCAGCCCGGAAAAGAAAGGCATAATCCAGCTAACCGGATTCGCCCTGCTGCTCGCCTTGATGATAGCCGTCACTTACTCGGACATCCTGCGCCTGTTTGGGAATTAACCGCCTTAAAGCGGACTGGCGCCCGCGGGCCCGGTCCGCTTTAGTTTTATCGCATGATCCGCGCTTCGCGCGCCCGCGCCGCGCCGGAAACCGCGCAACGCCGATATTTTATATTTACTTTTTCCTTGCCGGCGTGTACAATTGAGAAGCAGGAAGAAATGGATTTTCCCGGCGGCGGGAAAACAGCGTTGGCGGAGGTAATTTGACTGTGTTAGACGAGCGTTTGAAAAAATTGGCGGAGAATTTGCTTACATACTCCGTCGCTTTGCGGCCGGGTGAAAAAATTTTGTTGGAGTTTACGGGCGTTGAGACCCCGCTGGTTCAGGCCCTTATCCGGCAAACCTACGCCTTGGGCGGCGTTCCCTATCTCTCCCTCGTCCACCAGACCTTGTGGCGGGAATTGCTGCTCGGCCTGGAGGAAGGGCAGGCGCGGGACATGGCGCGGTGGGATTTGGCTCGGATGCGGGATATGCAGGCTTATATCGGCGTCCGGGCCGGCGAAAACGCAAACGAGCTTGCCGACGTGCCGGGTGAAAAATCGCAGATCTATAGTTTATTTTATACCGGCCCCGTACACACGCAGCAGCGCGTGCCGCACACCAAATGGTGCGTGCTGCGCTATCCGAATTACGCGATGGCGCAAGCCGCCGGCATGAGCCTGGCGGCCTTCGAGGATTTTTATTTTCGCGTCTGCAACTTGGATTACGCGGAGTTGTCTGCGGCGATGACGCCTCTTAGGGAGCGGATGGAAAAAGCGGAGACCGCGCGCATAGTCGGGCCGGACACCGATCTCCGTTTTTCCCTGAAGGGTATGGCCGCCGTGAAATGCGACGGCAAAATGAATATCCCGGACGGGGAAGTTTTTACGGCCCCGGTGCGCGACTCGGTGGAAGGCTTTGTCACCTTCAACGCCCCTTCCCTTTATCAGGGAAAAACATTTGAAAACGTGCGCCTGGAATTCGCCGCCGGGCGGGTGACGCGGGCGGACGGCAGCGACGCGGCCGGGATCAACCGCATCCTCGACACGGATGAGGGCGCCCGCTATATCGGCGAGTTTGCCCTGGGCGTGAACCCCTTCATCCTGCACCCGATGAAAGACATACTGTTCGACGAAAAAATAGCCGGCAGTTTTCATTTTACCCCCGGCGCGGCCTACGCCGAGGCGGATAACGGCAATAAATCAGTTGTTCACTGGGATCTCGTCCAAATCCAGCGGCCGGAATACGGCGGGGGCGAAATCTGGTTTGACGGGGAGTTGATACGAAAGGACGGCTTATTCATACCGCGGGAATTACAGGGGCTGAATTGGCGGAAATAAAATCGGCGGAAATAAAAGCGGCGGAAAGGCGGGATACATTATGGTTTGGATTTGTAAACTTTGCGGCTACAGACACGAGGGAACAGCGGCCCCGGAGTCCTGTCCCCTCTGCGGCGCAGCCGCTTCCGAATTCGAGTTGGAATCCGGGGGCGGAAGCGGCTCGCCGGACGGCGGCGGCGGCGAT
>JAIRRL010000217.1 GCA_031255985.1 Gracilibacteraceae bacterium | reverse complement strand
GCACGGCCCGCGCGGGGACTGGAATCCCGGCCGCCGCCAGCATAAAACCGAAACCGTCATAGTCAGTGTTATATCCGTGCCAGCGGCCCGCGCGCAGGGCCAGGGCGTTGACCGCCCCGACCGCGGCGGCGGACGGTGCGATAACGTCCAGAACCGGGAAAAATGTTTCTTTATAGGGGATCGTGACGTTTAAACCGGCAAGTCCGAGCTTGTCCAGCGCCGCCCGGCCCCGTCCCGCTTCTTCCCGGCTCATTTCAAAAAGTTCATAGGAAAAATCGTCCGCCGCCCTGTTCTCGTAACAGGCGAGAGCCTGGCGCAGGGAATGGTGCAAAAAAGGGGAAAAACTGTGGGCCAGCTTTTCCCCCGTCAGGCCGTAACGGGAGCGGATTGAATTCATAATGTCCGCGCCCGCGCTAAAAACTCAGACGGCTCTCTCATCGCCGAAAAAGAATAGGGCGACCGTCCCCGGCCCGGTGTGCGCGCCGATAACGGCGCCGATATTGCTGATGGAAACCGGCGCGGCCAGCCGGGGAAAAGCTTCCGCCGCCAGGGCGGCCAGTTTGCCCGCGTCCTCCGGATTGACGGAATGAGAAATAAAGCATTTCCCGTTGTAGTCCGTTCCCGCGTCGGCGTGATTTTTCATTTTTTCCAGCATCGCCGTAACGACTCGCTTGCGGCCGCGTTCTTTGGCCCGCGGAATCAGCTTGCCTTCGTTGTTGATATTCAAAATCGGGCATATATTAAGCAGATTGCCGACAAAAGCCGCCGTGGCGGAAACCCGGCCGCCGCGGCGCAGATAGGTGAGGTCGGTCACAAAAAACCAATGGTGCAGACGCAGTTTATTCGCTTCCAGCCAGGCGTTGGTTTCATCCACGGAAGCGCCGGCGGCGCGGACGTCGGCCGCCGCGTCTGCGAGCAGGCCGCAGCCGGCGGAGGCGGCGAGCGAATCCACAACGAATATTTTGCGTTCCGGATATTTTTCCCGCAGTTCGTCGCGGGCAAGGCAGGCGGAGCCGTATGTGCCGGAAATACCGGAAGAAAGAGAAATATGAATTATGTCTTGACCGGCGCTCAGAAACGGCTCAAAAAAACCGATAAACTGAGCCGTGCCAACCTGGGAGGTCATGGCCGTCGAACCGGCGGCGATCCGGGCGTAAAAATCGGGGAACGACATCGTTTGACCGAGGTCGTCCGGGTAATCCGAACCGTCCATATGATAACGAAAGGGAATATAAGGAATATTTCGCGCCGTGAACCAGGCGGCGGGCATATCAGCGGTGGAACAAGTCGATAAAACAAAATCGGCCATTCTGTCACTCTCCTTTCACTTCCTCCGGCGCCGGGGGCGGAGGGGTTCCGTCGTCACCATCATAGGGGAAACGTCCGCTTTTGTCAAGCTTTATCGTCGCCCCGCCGGCACTCCCGCGTCAACTCCCGCGCCGGCCTTTTGCCGGCCCCGGGGTGAAACTTGCCCGCGCCGGTGTTCTGTGATATAATCATCCGTAAAATTTGATAAGGTCAAAGGCGGTAATTTAACTTAAACCCGCCGTGAAAGAGAGGACGAATTCATGCTCTCCGAAGAAGAACAACGCCTGCTGCACGCTCTGGCGCGAGACTGCCGCCAGACGGCGGAAGCTCTCTCCGTCCAGACCGGACTGAGCGCCGAGGCGGTCGCGGCCAAGATAGACCAGTGGGAAAAAGAGCAGATTATTATTAGATATAAGCCTGTGATCAATTGGGAAAAATTGGAAGAAAATCGGGTGACAGCTTTTATCGACATAAAAGTGCGCACACAGCGCGACCAGGGGTACGACCGCATCGCCGCCCGTTTTCAAAAATTTCCTGAAATCCGGGCAGTCTATCTGATGTCGGGCGAACAGGATCTGTGCCTTGTGGTGGAAGGCGCGAATATGTATGAAGTGACCCGCTTCGTTTCCGATAAACTGTCGCCGCTGGAGCCGGTGGAAAATATATCCACTCGCTTTGTCCTGCGCCGGTATAAAGAGGACGGGATCGAATTCCACAGTCAGGAGGAGAGACTGGAACGTCTCGTCATCACGCCATGAATAAATATATCGCGCCCGCGGCGCTGGCTCTCCCGCCCTCCGGCATCCGCCGTTTTTTTGACTTGGCCTCCAATATGGACAATGTGATTTCCCTTGGCGTAGGGGAGCCGGACTTCGCTACGCCGTGGATTATGCGGGAGAGCGCTATTTACTCCATCGAACAAGGACAGACCATGTATACGAGCAACGCCGGCATCATCGAACTCCGGCGGGCTTTGGCCCAAAACATGAAAAAATACATGGATCTCGCCTATGACCCTGAAACGGAAATTCTCGTAACCGTCGGCGCCAGCGAAGCGATCGACCTGGCCTTGCGCGCCCTGGTCACTCCCGGCGACGGCGTACTCATTCCCGATCCTTCTTTTGTCGCTTATGCCGGCACGGCGGCTTTGGCCGGGGCCGAAGCCCGCTACGTGCCTTTGCGGACGGAAAACGAATTTCGCTTGCGGGTGGACGATCTGCGCTTGGCCTGGACGCCCAACTGCAAGATACTCATGATTTCCTATCCGAATAATCCCACCGGGGCGACGATGACCAGAGACGACCTGCTGCCCATAGCCCGTTTTGTCTCGGAAAATGATCTGATCGTCATTTCGGACGAGGTATACGCGGATTTGAATTATGGCGAGCCGCACACCGCCTTTGCCACTTTGCCCTATATGAAAAACCGCACGATCCATATAAGCGGTTTTTCAAAAGCCTACGCCATGACGGGCTGGCGCAT
>JAIRRL010000214.1 GCA_031255985.1 Gracilibacteraceae bacterium | reverse complement strand
TCGCGGCTTCCGCCGCCGCCGGCTTCTCGCCCGTGTCGGGGCGTATTTCTATTTTGACTTTGAGCGGCCCCTCCCACGCGGCGGCCAGATCCCGCAAGGCGGTCACGCTCGCCGCGCAGGCCCGCCGATCGGCGCACAGGCCGCAGTCGCCCGTGAATACGCGGACTTCGCCGCGCTCGGCCAACAGGAACAATACCATCCAAGCGTCGCGGTCAAAGATGCCGACGCAGGGGATTTCCCAGCCGGCTTCCCAGGCCGCCGGGCAGTGCAAAGCCGGCGCGCCGGCGGCGAGCAAATATTCGCCGGCGGCGCGCAGGCCGGAATCAAGCATGCCGTCGCTGGGGCAGACAGCCATGCAAACGCCGCAATCCGTGCATTTGCCCCGATCGATATTAAGCGAGGCGTCAATCGCCTCGTGCGGGCAATACTGAACGCAAAGGCGGCATGTTTTGGCGTAAGGTTTTAGATTGTTCAGGCAATTGCCGGGATGAAATATCATCCGCGGCTCGTTTAAAGCAGCCATTTTTCCCTACGATTCTTCCTGGCATAAGAGAGGCCGCGCGCGTCTTGGCCCTAATTTCATCCGTTATAAAACGTAACGCCGCTCCACCGCCTCCAGATGACGCAGCATATTTTCACGCGCGCCGCTTTCCTCGCCCGCCTCAATCAGGCGGAAAATCTCCGCGTGTTCTTCATACAGGCGTTCCGGCACGCCTTTTTCCTCATAAAGCTTGATCCGGCTGGCGGTCAAAGTCTGCTGCATGGTATCGGCGATCGCGTTCATCAAGCGGAGCAAAATCTTATTTTTGGCGGCGCGGGCCAGCGCGTAATGAAACTGGTAGTCCTGGGCGTCGCCCAGCTCTCCTTTGGAAAGGCCCACATGCATCATGGTCAGAATATCCCGCATCTGGCGCAGATCTTCCTCATCCCGCCGCTGCGCCGCCAGGGCGGCGGCCTGTGTTTCCAATATTTTCCTTACTTCGAGCAGTTCCAGCACCAGATCTTTTTCCAGGTAAAGCATCCAGGCCAAAGAAGACACGACGGCGTCCACATTGGCTTCTTTGACATAAGCGCCCTCGCCGCTGCGCACCTCAAGCAGGCCCATGACCTCCAGCGCGGACAGCGCTTCCCGCACCGAAGCCCGGCTTATTTGCAGTCTTTCCGCCAAATCGCGCTCCGACGGCAGCCGGTCTCCGGCTTTGATCTGTCCTTCCACGATCAAACCCTTGATTTGTTCGACGACTTCCTGGTAAATGCGCCTGGTTTTTACCGGCAAGAGCTTCAACTTACCGCCCCCGTCCTTCCGTCGCCCGGCGCAGCGCCTCTATTTCCCCGCTGCGGAGAGGGCGGTAATCACCCGGAGCGAGCCGGCGTTCCAGCGCCAGCGGGCCGAAAGCGATCCTTTTCAGCCGGAGCGTCTCCAGTCCCACCGCCGCCAGCATCCGGCGCACCTGCCTGTTGCGGCCTTCACGGATAGTTATTTCGATGAGGGAAAAATTATCTTCCAGCCGGACCGTCCGCGCGCGGGCCGGCGCCGTCACGCCGTCCTCCAGCCGCACCCCGGCGGCCAGGCGGCGCAATTGCCCGGCGGCGGCCTGACCCGGCGTCCAGGCCAGATAGGTTTTTTCCACGCCAAAACGCGGATGCGTCAATTTATAAGTCATCGCGCCGTCGTTAGTCAGGACGATCAGGCCGGAAGTGTCAAAATCCAGCCTGCCCACGGGATAAAGCCCGCGCTCCTCCCAATCCCGGCTCAAAAGGCGCAAAACCGTTTTCCGGCCCCGGTCGTCGCGGGCGGAAGATATGACGCCGACAGGTTTATGCAGCATGATGTAATCAAATTTATTCCGCCGTCTCACGGCGAGTCCGTCCACTTCCACCCTGTCGGCGCCGCCGACTTTAAAGCCGGGTTCCCGGACGACCCGGCCGTTCACGCGCACGCGTCCGCCGGCGATCATTTCCTCACTGCGCCGCCGCGAAGCCACTCCGGCGCCGGCCATGAATTTTTGCAGTCTCTCTTTTTCCTCGGTGTTCATCATACGAAAGGCGCGTCCTCCGCTTCATCGCAAAAAACAGGATAACAGGGCGGGGCGGTATCCCCACCGGGTCAATTATAGCACAAGAGCGCGGTTTAGTACAGTACGGCATCTTTCTGTTGTTAGAGCGGGCAAATGGTGGTATAATGCGGATAAAATTCCTTCTATACACTACTATCATGAAAAAGGCGGGAAAAAGGTGAACTATTTTCAAGAGGACATGGAACGCGCCTCGCGGGAAACCATGCGAGATCTCCAATCGGCCCGGCTCACGGAAACCGTGCGCCGCGTCTATGCCAACGTCGCTTATTACCGGCGGCTTATGGATGCGCGCGGGGTAACCCCGGCGGATATCCGCTCGGTTGACGACTTGCCCAAACTGCCCTTCCTGACCAAGGACGATCTGCGGGACGCCTATCCCTACGGTCTGCTGGCCGCGCCGCTGGCGGAAACCGTTCGCATCCAGTCAACCAGCGGAACCACGGGGCGAAGGGTTGTGGCGTTTTACACCCAGGCGGATATAGACCTGTGGGAGGAGTGCTGCGCCCGCGCCATCATCGCGGCGGGCGGACGCCGGCATGACGTGGTGCATGTCTGCTACGGCTACGGCCTTTTTACCGGCGGTCCCGGTCTCAACGGCGGTTCGCACAAAGTAGGAGCGCTGACCTTGCCCATGTCCTCCGGCAACACGGAACGCCAGATCCAGTTTATGATCGATCTCGGCGCCACTATTCTCTGCTGCACGCCCTCTTACGCCGCTTTTCTGGCGGAAACGATCATCGAAAAAGGCTTGCGCGATAAAATCAATCTCAAAGCCGGCATTTTCGGCGCGGAAGCCTGGAGCGAGGAAATGCGGCGGGATATAGAAGAAAAACTGGGCCTCAAAGCCTATGATATCTACGGCCTGACCGAGATTTCCGGGCCGGGCGTCTCCTTTGAGTGCGGGGAACAAACGGGGCTGCATGTAAACGAGGATCATTTTCTCGTCGAATGTATCGATCCGGATACGGGCGAAACGCTGCCGGAAGGGGAAAAAGGGGAACTCGTCTTCACCAGTATCAGCAAAAAAGCTTTTCCGCTCCTGCGCTACCGGACGCGGGACATCTGCGTGCTGAGCCGCCGTCCCTGTTCCTGCGGCCGGACGCTGATCAAAATGTCCAAGCCGATGGGCCGCTCGGACGATATGCTCATAATCCGCGGCGTCAACGTTTTCCCGTCCCAGATAGAGACCGTGCTGCTGAACTGCGGTTTCCCGCCCAATTACCAGATAATATTAGACCGAGTGAACTATACCGACACTTTCGAGGTGCAAGTGGAAATGACGCCGGAAATGTTCTCCGACACCGTGAGGGATATCGCCGCCAAGGAAGCCGATTTGCTGAATTCGCTCAAGTCCATGCTCGGCATTTCCCCGAAAGTGACGCTGACCGCGCCGCGCAGCATCGCCCGCAGCGAGGGCAAGGCCGTTCGCGTCATCGATAAGCGCAAAGTCTGAAAATCTAATATACAAGGAGGGACGACCGGTGACAATCGAACAGATTTCCGTTTTTGTGGAAAACAAGCCGGGCAAGCTGGCGGAAGTGACCGCCCTGCTGGGCGGCGCCGGCATTGATTTGCGCGCGCTTTCCATCGCCGATACGGAAAAATTTGGCATCCTCCGTCTGATCGTCAGCGAACCGGCCAGGGCGCTCGAAGTGCTGCGCGCCGCCGATTACGTGGGTTCGGTCACGCCGGTGCTCGCCGTATCTCTGGCTGACGCGCCGGGAAGCCTGGCCGGGGTTTTGCGGGTTTTGGCCGACGCCGGCATAAATCTGGAATATCTTTACGCTTTTATCACCCGCCAGGCCGGCCACGCCTATGTCGTGCTGCGCGTGACGGACAACGCCCGCGCCGCCGCGGTTTTCGCCGCGGCAGGCGTCGCCACGGCCACGCGCGCCGAGATATTCGCTTAGACCGGCGCGCTTAGGCCGCGGAGCGTCTGCCGCGGCCGGCCGGAACCGTTTTTTCAGGCAAGCGCGATTATGGCCCGCAGGCGCGTCGCGGCCGCGCAAAGGCACTCGCCGGCGTTGAGGATAAAATTCACCGTCGGCGTGTAGCCGTCTGCCCCGAAGATGAGTTCCTGCCTCCCTTTTTCCGCCAAAGCCAGCAATCGCTGATAGTCAGCTTCCACCGTCTCCGCCGCCGCCGTGGTCTGCCGGCTTAGTTGTTGCTGTGTTCTCAGGTATAAAGAGGAAACCATCGTATATATATCTTCAAAATATTGCCATTCAAGGGGATTTATGGTCTCAAACTGTCTGATTTGCCGGGCCTGACGGGCGAGGGGCAGGAGATTGCGGGCCGCTTCCCGCCATTCGTGGGCTAGTTTCTGCGCCCGGTTAGTCTCAGCTATCTCCTGGCGGGCGACGGCCGCGTTGAATAGTTCCGGCAAAAAGCGCATTATTTCCACATAATGCCATTCAACGTCGTCTTCCGCCTGCTCGATCGCGGCGCTCCATTTTTCCTCCGCCGTATACATCGCCCGCGGGATAAGCTCAAACATATTTTCAAAAATATACTCGCCCAACCAGCGCGTCTCCTGAAAAGCCTGATTCGCGGCTATGAGCGGGGCCGGCAGGGCGCTGCGGCTGATATAGCGCAGATAGCGCCGTTCTTTTCTTTTGACCTGTTCCGGGACGACCCGCCGCAATACGCGGGCTAAAAGGCCGTTCAAGGGCAGGAAAAACAAAACCATGAACAGAGTGGAAAGCAAATACGCGACCGCCACTTCGCCGGCCCGGCTGAAGGAGAGCAGCGCCGTCAGGGCGGCGAGCGGGGCGGTGAAGGGCGCGAGCAGGACGGCGGCGGCCAGGCGGTAAAAAGTGTTGGCCAGCGCCAGGCGTTTCGCGTCCGCCCGGTCGGCGCCAAAAGATGAAATGAGCGGCGTGACCGTGCCGCCGATGTGAGCGCCCAAAACCAAGGCCAGAGCGGCTTCCGTGGTAACGACCCCCTGTGCCGACAAAGAGACGACCACAGCCAAAAAAGCGGCGCTGCCCTGCAGCAGAGCGGCCAGGACACAGCCCGCCAGAATCCCCAGCGGCGGCGCGTCGCCTAACCGGGTCAGGATGTCCGTCACCGCCGGAATTTCTTTCAGCGGCGCGAAACTGCCGTTCATGTACGCGATGCCGATAAAAACAAAGCCAAAACCCAGAAACGCCTGACCGAAAAGGCGGGCGCGCGGCGTGCCGATAAAATGCCAGGCCAGCGCTCCGATAAAAACGGCGGCCATAGCCGCGGGCTGGATGGGAAAAGAGATGACCTGCAGGAGTATGTAGGAACCGAGGGAGGAACTGAGCGCTACGTTCAGTCCCTGGGAAAGCGTCAGAAAACCGGCGTTGACAAATTCGACGATCATCACCGTCGAAGCGGCGCTGCTTTGCAAAGCCACGGTGAGGGCCACGCCGAAAAAAGCCGCCCGCATGGCCGTGCGGGTAAAGGAGCGCAGGAGGGTGCTCAGTTTGCCAGCCGCCAGTTCCCGCAACGCGTTAGTCAGGCGGTTCATGCCGTAAAAAAAGAGTCCCAGCCCTCCGAGCAGTTGAAGCGCCATTCCCGCCGCCTGAATCCCAATCCCTCCCACCGTTTAAACTGTCCGGCCGGTTCGCCAGTTTACACTGTCTGGCCGTCGCCGTAAATGACGTATTTTATGGTCGTCAGTTCCGCCAGCCCCATCGGGCCGCGGGTATGCAGCTTTTGGGTGCTGATGCCGATTTCCGCCCCGAAGCCGAAACGGCCGCCGTCGGTAAAGCGGGTCGAAGCGTTGACATAGACGGCCGCCGCGTCCGTTTCCCTCAGAAAACGCCGCGCCGCCGCGTAATCTTCCGTCAGTATGACCTCCGAGTGTTTGGTGCCGTAACGTTCAATATGAGCGAGGGCTTCGTCCAGGTCGGCTACCACCCGGACGCTGAGAACCAGAGCGTTGTATTCCGTCCGCCAGTCTTCCTCTGTCGCCGCCGCCGCGTCCGGAATCAGAGCCTGCGTTTCCGGGCAGCCCCGCGTTTCCACCCCGGCCGCCCGCAGTTCCGCCGCCAGGCGCGGCAGGAAGACCGCCGCCGCCGCCCGGTGTACGAGCAGCGTTTCCAGAGCGTTGCAAACGCCGGGCTTGTTTGTCTTGGCGTTCAGCACCACGCGCAGGGCTTTCTCCATATCCGCCGCCGCGTCCACAAAAGCGTGGCAGACCCCGGCGCCTGTCTCAATGACCGGTACGGCGGCGTTTTGTACGACGTTCTGAATCAAGGCCGCGCCGCCGCGCGGAATGAGAACGTCCACATACGGGCGGAGACGCATCAGCTGTTCCGCGTAGCGCCGGTCGCCGTCGGGCAAAGTCTGGACGCAGCCGGGCGGCAAGCCGGCTTTCTCCGCCGCCGCGCCGATGAGGCGGCTGAGGACGAGATTACTCCGGTAAGCTTCGGAGCCGCCGCGCAGTATACAGGCGTTGCCGGATTTCAGGCAAAGCACCGCCGCGTCAACGGTCACATTGGGCCGCGCCTCATAGATGACGGCGATAACGCCGAGAGGGACGCGGGTTTTTTCTATTTGCAGTCCGTTCGGCCGCGTCCAGAATTCACCGCCGCCGACCGGGTCGGGCAAATCCGCCACCGCTTCCGCCGCCGCGGCGATTTCCCGGATACTCGCCGCCGTGAGCGTGAGACGGTTGAGCAAGCTGGGGGCCAGGCCATTGGCGGCGGCGGCGCGGACATCTTCTTCGTTGGCCGCCAGAATTTCCGCCGTCGCCGGCGGCAAAGCCGCAGCGATCGCGCACAGAGCCCGGTTTTTCAGCTCCGTGTTCGCGAAAGCCAGCCGCCGCGCCGCCGCCCGCGCCCTTTTCCCTAATTCCAGCATTTCCGGCGCAAATTCCATAACGAACCATCCTTTCCTTTAATTGGTTTAAGGCAATAAAAACAATCAGCGCCGAAAAAGTCCCGTTCAACGCCATATCGCCGCTTACTCCGATTATACACCGCCGCCCCGCAAAAAACAATAGCTTGTCCCCTAAACAGCCGGTTCAAATTGGCTGTTATACAGTTCGGCGTAGAAGCCGCCTTGGGCGAGCAGGTCTTTGTGGCTGCCGCTCTCGATAATGTCGCCGTCCTTCATGACCAGAATCAGGTCGGCGTTTTTGATCGTCGAAAGCCTGTGGGCGATGACAAACGAGGTGCGCCCTGCGGTCAGCTTATCCATCGCGTCTTGAATCAATTGCTCGGTGCGGGTATCGACGCTGCTGGTGGCTTCGTCCAAAATCAGCATGGGGGCGTTTTGAATCATGGCCCGCGCTATGGTGATAAGCTGTTTCTGCCCTTGGGACAGATTTGTCTTGTCGTTAAGCGGCGTGTCATATCCTTGCGGCAGCGCGCGGATAAAGCGGTGCAAGCCCACGGCTTTGCCGGCCGCGACGACCTGTGCGTCGGACACGCCTTCCTTGCAGTAGACGATATTTTCTTTAACGGTTCCCTCGAACACCCAAGTATCCTGCAAAACCATTCCGAATTGCTCATGCACGTTTTGGCGCCGCATCGAACTGAGCGGCGTCCCGTCAAGCAGTATCTCGCCGCCGTCAAGTTCATAGAAACGCATCAGCAGATTAACCATAGTGGTTTTGCCCGCCCCGGTCGGCCCCACTATAGCCACCTTCTGGCCGGGCTGCACTGAGGCGGAGAAATTGTGGATAACGGTCTTGTCCGGCGTGTATCCGAACCGGACATTGCGGAACTCGACGCTGCCTCTGGCGGCGGCTGGCAAAACCGCCTGCTTGCCGCTTTCATCGGGAAGTTCCTCCTCGTCCAAAAACTCGAACACGCGCTCCCCGGCGGCCGCCGTTCTTTGTAAATCCTGGAAAACCTGGGCAATCTGGGAGAGAGGTTGAGTAAATAGGCGGATATACATCATGAAAGCTACGATTACGCCGAAAGTGATGGTTCCGTTCAGGGCGAGAGCCGCCCCGACCACACAGACAGCGACATAGCCGAAGTTTCCGATGAACTGCATGAACGGCGTCATCATGCCGGAAAGGAACTGACTTTTCCAGCCGTTGGCGTACAGATCCCGGTTTACTTTTTCAAACACGCGCTTGGCTTCTTTGCCGCCGTTGTAAACCTTGACCACGTTATGGCCGGAGTAGACTTCCTCCACATGGCCGTTCACCGCGCCGAGGTCGCGCTGCTGGGCCACAAAATACTTTTGCGACCTGCTCATAATAATTCCCATAAGGGCAAAGCCAATCAAGCTCGACCCGATGGCGACAAGCGTCAGTATAACATTGTTGTAAAACATCATGCTGACAGAGCCGAGAAACATCGTGACTGAGATGACGAGACTGCCGAGCGTATCGTTTAAGGTGATCCCGACTGTGTCCACGTCGTTCGTCACGCGGCTCATTACGTCGCCGAAACTCGACTTGTCGAAGTATTTAAGCGGCAGCCGGTTTATCTTTTTTGCAATATCGGCGCGCATATTCCGCGCGACTTTCTGGGTGGCCGTGGCCACCATGAAGGACTGGATGAAATTGATGACGACTGAAGACGAGTAGAAAACGACCAACAGCAATCCTATGCTCCCGATCACCGAAAAGTCGATTACGCCGCCCGGAACAAGCCCCTTCATTATTTCGTTGGTCATTTCCTTAATCTTGTCGGGACCGATAATTTGCAGCACCGACCCTATCATGGCCAGAACCAGCGCTGTTATCACGACAGGAAAATAATGCTTGCTGTATTTAATCAGTTTGCGCCAAACTCCCCCGCGGCGCTTAGGTTTTGCCGCCGCGCCGCCGGACCGGCGGCGCGAAGCGCTGCTTGCTCTTTGTTCGCTCATGACGCAAGTTCCTCCTCCCCTAATTGACTCCTGGCTATCTGCCGGTATACCTCGCAGGATTCGAGCAATTCCTTGTGCTTGCCCAGACCGGCG
>JAIRRL010000143.1 GCA_031255985.1 Gracilibacteraceae bacterium | reverse complement strand
GCGGTCCAGCGCCGCCCCCCCGACTACTTTATTATGCTCCGCTATTTCTTGGGCGTATTGGCGGGGTACAGCCGCCGCCGCCGGGGGGCGGGGGCGGGGCGGGGCGGGGGGGCGGCTGAGCGCGGCAAAAGGCGCGAACTTTTCCGCCAGTTCCCCGGCGCGGATATTGCCGGCGACCGCGATGACCACCCGTTCCGGGGTGTAATGGCTGTGCATGTACCCGGTTATATCGGCGCGGGTCAGGCCGGACAGCGCGGAGGCGCGCCCAAGGATGGAGCGGCCCAGAGCGTGGCCTTGCCACAGATTTTCGGTGAAAAGATCCATGACCAGGTCGTCCGGCGCGTCTTCGCACATTTTTATTTCTTCCAGGATGACCTGTTTTTCTTTTTCCATTTCCTCCGGCGCGAATACGGAGTGAAAAAACATGTCCGTCAGCACGTCTACGGCCACCGGGGCGTCTTCCGCCAGCACTCTCGCGTAGTAGCAGGTGGCTTCCCGCCCGGTAAAGGCGTTCAGCTGACCGCCCACCGCGTCCAGTTCCTCGGCGATTTGGCGGGCGCTGCGTTTTTCGGTGCCCTTGAACAGCATGTGTTCGATAAAATGAGAAACGCCGCTCAGTTGTTCCCGCTCGCAGCGCGAACCCGTACCCACCCAAACGCCGAAAGCGACGGAGCGGGTATGCGGCAATTCTTCGCAGACCAGGCGCGCGCCGTTCGGCAAAACTGTTTTTTTCATCATGGGCTTACCTTTTGTTTAGCGCTTCGCGGCGCGAGAGCTTCAGGCGCCCCTGTTTGTCGATGCCGATGGCCTTGACCATGATTTCATCGCCCAGCCGCACGACGTCCTCGACTTTGGCCACGCGGCCGACGTCCAGTTCCGAGATATGGACAAGCCCGTCTTTGCCCGACGAACCCATGACGCCGGGGATGATTTCGACAAAAGCGCCGAAATCCATGACGCGCACTACTTTGCCTTTGTAAATCCGCCCGACTTCCGGTTCCTCGGTCAGGGCGCCGATGATTTTCATGGCTTTTTCCCCGGCCGCCCCGTCGATGGCGGCGATAAACACGCGCCCGTCGTCCTCAATATCTATTTTCGCCCCGGTTTCTTCCACTATTTTCTTGATGATTTTGCCGCCGGAGCCGATCACGTCGCGGATTTTGTCGGGATGAATCATCATGGAAATGATGCGGGGGGCGTAAGGCGAAAGGTCGGTGCGGCTCTGGGGCAGCACGGCGAGCATTTGCTCCAGGATGAACAGCCGTCCGGTTCTGGCCTGAGCCAAGGCCCGGTTCAGCACTTCTCTGTCCACGCCTTTGATTTTTATATCCATCTGCAAAGCCGTCACGCCGGCGGCGGTTCCCGCCACCTTGAAGTCCATGTCGCCGTCGTGGTCTTCCAGGCCCTGAATGTCCGTCAGGATGGCGATTTGCCCTTCTTCCTTGATGAGACCCATGGCGATGCCGGCCACCGGGGCCGAGACAGGGACGCCGGCGTCCATCAGGGCGAGGGTGCTGCCGCAAACGGAGGCCATAGAGCTGGAGCCGTTTGATTCAAGCACTTCGGAGACCAGACGCAATGTGTAGGGAAATTTTTCCACCGGAGGAACGACCGGCAGCAAAGCCCGTTCCGCCAGGTTGCCGTGGCCGATCTCCCGCCGGCCGGGACTGCGCATCGGCCGCGTTTCCCCGACGCTGAACGGGGGAAAATTGTAATGGTGCATATAGCGTTTGGATTCCTCCAGCCCCAGGCCGTCGATGATCTGCTCGTCGCTGGCGGCGCCCAGAGTGGCGACGGTCAGCACCTGGGTTTGCCCGCGCGTGAACAGGCCGCTGCCGTGTACCCGCGGCAGGACGCCGACTTCTATTTCCAGCGGCCGCACTTCGTCCAGCGCCCGCCCGTCCGGCCGGATATGCTCGACGGAGATGAGACGGCGCACGATTTTATGCACTATGTCTTCCAGAATACGCTCCGCTTCGCCTTGTTTTTCGGGGTTTTCCTCCAGTTCGGCGGCCAAAGCCGCGCGCGCTTCCTCTTTGGCGGCGTCCACCGCCGCTTCCCGCGCTTTCTTTTCCACGACCCGCACGGCGCTGTCAAGCTTGGCGTAAGCCAGGGCGTGAATCCGCTCGGCAAAATCCGGGTCGGGCCCGGTCTGCTCCACGCTGACCTTGGGTTTGGCCAGGCCGAGCGCCAGAGCTTCGCTGCGGAAATCGCTGATGAAAGCGACGATGCGTTTTACGGCCTCGTGTCCGAACAGGATGGCTTCCAGCATGGTTTCCTCCGGCACTTCCCTGGCGCTGGCTTCCACCATCATGACGGCGTCCGCCGTGCCGGCGACTGTGAGCTGCATGAGACTTTCCGCCGCCTGGGCCACCGTGGGGTTGATGATAAAATCCTTGCCGTCATAACCGACGACGACGGCGCCCACCGGCCCCTCAAAAGGTATGTCCGAAAGGGTCAGCGCCGTAGAGGCCGCGTTGACAGCCGACACGTCCGAGGGGCAGTCCTGGTCAACGGAAAGGATCATCGCCACTACCTGCACGTCGTTGCGGTAGCCGGCGGGAAAAAGCGGCCGCACCGGACGGTCGATCAGACGGGCGTTCAGAATGGAACGCTCGCTGGGCCGGCCTTCTCTTTTGATAAAACCGCCGGGAATCTTGCCCACGGCGTAAAATCTTTCCTCCACGTCCACCGTCAAGGGGAAAAAATCTATTCCTTCCCGCGGTTTGGCGCTGGCGGTGGCGAAAGCGGCTACAACAGTGTCCTCATAGCGCAATAAAACGGCGCCGCCGGCCTGCCGACCGATCCGCCCCGTTTCAACAGTCATCCTGCGTCCGCCGATTTCGAGTGAACGCTCAATAATTGTGTGCGTCACTTTGAGTCCTCCTTAATATTCCTTCATTACTATAAATAATTTACGCAATCCGGATGAATTTCGACGTTCGCGCCGTATTTTCCTGCCTCTGTCCACAAAAAAGCAAGCCGGGAACTTTTGTCCCCGGCGCGCCTCTGTGGTAATTTTTACCTTCTCAGGCCCAATTCCTGCACTATTTTTCTGTAGCGGTTAAAATCGTTTTTCATCAGATAATTGAGCAAAGCGCGCCTTTGCCCGACAAGCTTGAGCAGCCCGCGGCGCGAGTGATGGTCTTTCTTGTGTACTTTGAAATGTTCCGTCAGTTCGGTTATGCGCGCCGTCAGGATGGCTATCTGGACTTCCGGCGAGCCGTTGTCCCATTCGTGCTGCTGAAATTTAACTATGATTTCTTTTTTCTTCTCGGCGTTCAGCATTTTTATTTCCTCCGTTTAAATGATTTAGACCTGCCGCCAAGTGGGACGCCGGAGACTCGACCGACCTAGCCGGAGGTACCTTAGCCCGTATTATAGCACACCGGAACAAGCCGCGCAAGTTCCCGCGGGCACGGGAACAGGGATATTTTTTCAGCCATACTGCTCAATCAATCAATCAATCAATCAATCAATTCTTCCGGCTTTGCGGGGTCGAGACAGCGCTTTATCGCGTCGCCCGCGCTGTAGCGTCCTTCTTCGTATCCCGAAAGCCGCACCGTCGCCGAATATGACTTGCCTTCATACTCGTAGCTGACGGTCAGGATAGTGGAGCGGCGGTAGTCCTTGCCCGACGCGCGGACGCTCTTAATGGTCGCCTCCACCTCCGCGTACGCTTGCATATCATTTGGCGCCGGGCTTATCAAGCCGGCTATGCCGTCCCAGTAGCGCCATACCGTCAA
>JAIRRL010000123.1 GCA_031255985.1 Gracilibacteraceae bacterium | reverse complement strand
ATTCGCGCCGCCGCCTACGACGCCGGCGCCGACACGGAAGCATACGACTCCTATCTTGTCGCCGCCGACGCCGTCGCCCGCGCCGCCTCCTTTTCGCTCGCCGGTTCACCCGCGTCCGGTGCGGATGAACCGGGCGACTGGTATATGCTGCGGACGGAGGAAGACAGTCTGGCTCAGGTTTTGGCCGCCTTGCTCTCCGACCCGGCCGTGCTGGCCGCCGAACCGGATTATCTGATCAGCGCCGCCCCCTTCACCCGGAGCGAACCGCAAACAGTTCAGGCCGCTGAGACCGCCGGCCTGAGCCAGTACCATCTGGCGGCCTGCGGTATTCCGGAAGGACTGAGCCGGACGGCCCGGCCCGGCGACGGCGTTTTGGTCGCGGTGGTGGACAGCGGCGTGGATATAAACCATCCCGACCTGAGCGCGAATATCGACTTTTCCTATCCCGGCCGCAAAAACTTCACCGCCGCCGCCGGCGCGGACAATGTGAGCGACGGCTACGGCCACGGCACCATGGTAGCCGGCCTGATCGCCGCCAACGGCCTGGCGCGGGGCGTCGCTCCTTACGCCAAAATCATTCCTATCAAAGTCCTGGATAATAACGGCGGCGGCAGCACCAGCGATTTGGTCGCCGCCATCAACGCGGTGCGTGATTACGCCGACGTCATAAATCTGAGCCTCGGCGGCATGACGCGAAGCGCGGCCCTGGAAGCGGCCGTTCGGAACGCCTGGCAGGCCAATTGTCTGATCGTCAGTTCCGCCGGCAATGAGGGACTGCCGAACGGGCCGGTCGACGGTTCCGGCGCTTACGCCGCGATATATCCAGCCGCCAGCCCCGGCGTAGTCGGCGTAATGGCCGCCGGCAAAGAGCCGGCGGCCAACGGCGACCGCCTGGCTTCGTTTTCCAATTGGGACGTAGTTCCTGACGACCGGATCGAATATCATATTATGGCGCCCGGCGCGGAATTACAAAGCACCGCGCCGGGCAACCGCTACCGCGCCGGCAGCGGCACTTCCTTCGCCGCCCCTCTGGTGAGCGGCATGGCGGCCGTGACCCTCTCCGCTCTGCGGGAGAGCGAAGGGGGCCGGCAAATCACCAACGCCGAGCTTTTCTCCAGAGTTGCGGCCGGCACGGAAAACGTCCGGGGTAAAACCGTCGCGGGCAAAACTTATTCTCTGCGCCAGGCCCGCCTGGACAAAATGATGATAAACCGGCCCGCTTTAGCGCTCATCATCGATGAATCCTCGCTCCAAGGCGAGTTGACAGCCGGCGGCGCTCCCAATTCTCTTTCATTGGAAATTTTTACCTTAAGAGGGGAGACGCCGGCAGCCGCCTTGAGGCTGATCTCGCAAACCGACGGTGTGCGCTTTGAAGCCGGGGCGGCTTCTTTGGAAATAAACCCCGGTTCTTTGGCCGCCAACAGCGCCAAAACGGTGTCGTTTAACGTTTTCGTCAGCCCGGAGACCGCCAACGGCACAGAAGCCTTATTCAGTCTTTCCGCCGGCGGCTCTGTTTATACCCTGCGCAAAACCGTGACCCGCCTGACTCATATCAGCGGCGATCTCACCGCCGGGCGCGCTATGCTTGATTCTTCCTCTGTCTGGGTCATCGGCCCCGGTTCATTCATTCCGGCAGGCAAAACTTTGACAGTCGCTCCGGGTACGGAATTGCGCTTCAACGCTGCTCTTGTCAATGACGGCGTTCTGAAGATTGAGGGGGCGCCGGAGCGCCCGGTCGCTATGCTGCCGGGAAGCGGGTATGACCGGGTGACTGTATATAACGGCGCGGACGCCGCCAGTTCCGTCTTGAGTTATGTTAAGATAACCAACCCGGAGCTGCGGGTGAGTTCGATTGATCACGCTTACTGGAGCGGGGAGGGGACGGCGGAGCGGCCGCTGCTGGTAGAGGCTGCTTCCGTTGCTCATTCGCAGGTTTTTGACTTCCGGCAGGGGGAGATCCGGGCCGACCTGGCCGCCTGTTCTTTCAGCTATCTGGCCGGCGTCGCCATCAGCGGCGGCAGTTTTACCGACTGCGTTTTTATGAACAATATTCCGCCCTCCCAGTCCCAACTGCCTCTGACCAGCCTTGATCTGACCGGCAGACCTGTTTTCCTGCGCAACGCCGTTCTGACGCCGCTGAATTTTAAAGGCGCTTTCGGCGCTGTTTATGATTTGCGCAATAATTATTTTGATCTGACCCATTCCGCCTTCGCCTCGGCTTCCGATTTCAACCGTTGGGATGAATTGGCGGAGCTGGCCCCCGGCTGTACTTTGATCGGCGATCCCGCGCCCAACCCTTCTTTGACCGCCGGCTGCCCGCCTTTTATTCTCTATGCCGGAGCGCTTCCGGCCCGGACGGAATTCAGCGATTTTTACGCCAATCAGCTCATATTGACTTTTAATACGGATATGACCCGCGCGCAGCAGCCGGAATTGGAATTGCTGTACGAACAAAACGCTTCTTTGCAGCCTGTTTCCTTTTACGATAAACGGGCTGTGAGCGGCGAGTGGATCGGCCCCCGCGCCTGGCGCCTGACGGTTCAGACGGATTATCCCGCCGCCTTCGTTTCGGCCGCGGGCCTGCGCGCCGCCGCCGACGGCTGGATTTACACCGCGGAAGGGGAGAGACGCCTCCGGGTCAACCTCGGCGTCGTTCCCGTCAGTCAGAGCGTGACCCTTACAGCCGCCGCCACCGCCGCCGGGGTCACGTTAAATTGGGAGGGCGCCGGTTCCGGGCTGTATACCGTTTATCGTATGCCGGACGGAGAAGAACCGCAAAATATGGGCGGTCAAAGGCCGCCGTGGCCCGACCCGCTGAGCGGGGCGGGCGGCGGCGTCATTCATTACTATGTCCGCGCCGGCAATATAGTCTCTAATATTGTTACGGTGGGCGGAACCGGCGGCGGAGGAAGCGGCGGTAGTGGAGGAACCGGTGGCGGCGGAGGAACCGGCGGCGGAGGAACCAGTGGTGGCGGAACCGGCG
>JAIRRL010000188.1 GCA_031255985.1 Gracilibacteraceae bacterium | reverse complement strand
GGTTCCCGCCTCGGTCGCCGGCCGTTTTGCCGCCTTGGCCGATATGGTTTATAACCCGCCGGAAACGGAGTTTCTCCGCCAGGGCCGGGCGGCGGGCAAAACCGTTGGCGGCGGGCTGGCGATGCTCGTGGGTCAGGCGGCCAAGACCGAGGAAATATGGCTGGGCCGCCCCCTGCCCGCCGCCGTCGTCGCCGCCGCCGGGCGGCTGACCCGGCTCGCGCTCGGCGGTAATTTTTATCTCGTCGGTATGCCCGGCGCGGGCAAAACCACGCTGGGCCGCCTATGGGCCAAGCAAACCGGCCTGACCTTTCTTGATCTGGATCAGGCGGCGGAACAAATGGCGGGAGCGCCGATTCCCGCTCTTTTCGCCGAAGGGGAAACTGTTTTCCGCCGCTGGGAGCAGGCCGCGCTGCGGGCGGCCGCGCAAAAACGGGGCCTGATCGTCGCCTGCGGCGGCGGCGTCATCCTCAATCCGGAAAACAGGCGCCTGCTCCGAACGAGCGGCGCCGTCGTCTTCCTGGACACGCCGCTGCCGGAACTCCGCCGCCGCGCCGTCGCCGGCGGCGCGCGGCCTTTGCTGGAGAGGGAAAACGACCCCTGGCCGGAGCTTTGGCGGGTGAGACGCCCTCTATACCAAGCGGCGGCCCATTACGCCGCCCCCGGCGGCGGCCCGCCGGCGGCGGCGCTGGCCGCCCTCTGGAACGCCCTGCTTGAGCGTGAATCAGCGCCGCGCCCCTGAGAAAAAACCTGAGCTTAAAGCTTTTCCGTCTCCGCCAGCCAAAGCGCGGCGCTGGCGTCGCTCGGCATCCGCCAGTCGCCGCGGGGAGACAAAGTGACGGAACCGATTTTCGGGCCGTCCGGCAAACAGGAGCGTTTGAACTGCTGACTGAAAAACCGGCGGTAAAACCGCGCCAGCGCTTCCCGCAGTTCGTCCGGCGGGTATTCGCCCTTAAAAGCCTGAATCGCCAGCCGATGAACTTTCCGGGGCCGGAAGCCGAACCGCACTACATAATAGAGAAAAAAATCATTTAAGACATAAGGCCCGATTTCATCCTCGGTTTTTTGACTGAGACGCCCGTCCACCGCCGGCAGGAGTTCCGGACTGATCGGGGTTGCGCGGATATCCGCCAGAACGGCGGCCATTTCCAATTCCCCCCGCTCGCGGCAGATCTGTTCTTCCGTTTCCACGAGATAACTGACTAAAGTTTTGGGGACGCCGGCGTTCACGCCGTACATGCTCATATGATCCCCGTTATAGGTACACCAGCCCAGAGCAAGCTCCGACAGATCGCCTGTTCCCACCGTCAGAGCGTCCGCGCTGTTGGCCATATCCATCAGCACCTGCGTCCGTTCCCGCGCCTGCGCGTTTTCAAACGTCCGGTCAAACACCGTCCCGGAATGACCGATATCCGCCAAATGCCCGCGCACCGCCGCCCGAATATCCACCACCTTAAAATCCGCTCCCGCCCGCAAAGCCAATTCCCGCGCATTGCGCTCCGTGCGTTCCGACGTGCCGAAACAGGGCATGGAGACGGCCAAAAGATCCGCCCGCGGCATCGCCAGCAAGTCGGCGGCCCGGCACATGACGATCAGCGCCAGCGTGGAATCCAGTCCCCCGGACAAGCCCGTGAGCAAGCGGCGCGCTCCCGTGTACCGGGCGCGGGCAGCCAATCCTTCCGCCTGCATTGTCATAATGTTCTGACATCTGCTTCGCCTGTCCGTCGCGCTTTCCGGCACAAAAGGTCTGGGAGACAAGGGCCTGATCAACTCCCCTTTGCCGTCGCTTGTCCCCGGCGGAAAACAGCGTCTGCCTATTGAGGGCGAGTCCGGCGCGCCGGGGTAAAAAGAAGTGTTTTTTTGCCGCTCCGCGGTCAAAAGGTTCACATCCAAGTCGGCGACGATCATTTTATTGTCAAATAATTCCGCTTCCGCCAGAATTTTCCCGTTTTCCGCGATCAAGTGATGACCGGCAAAAACCGTATCGGTCGTGGATTCCCCCGCCCCGGCCGCCGCGTAAATATAACCGCAGAACAAGCGGGCGGACTGGCCGCTGACGAGCTGGCGCCGGTATTCCGCCTTGCCGATGGCTTCATTGCCGGCCGACAGATTGACGATCAGCCGCGCTCCGGCCTGCGCCAGCCGGATTGAGGGCGGGGCGCTCACCCACAGATCCTCGCAAATCTCGACTCCGAACGCGAAATTCTCCATGCCCTCCGCCTGGAAAATCTGACCGGGGCCAAAGGGGATTTCCCATTGCAAAAAACGAATCGATTCCTCTTGGCGCGGCGGGCGGGCGAACCAGCGCATTTCATAAAACTCGCTGTAATTGGGCAGCCAGGTCTTGGCGGTGATGCCAAGCAGGCCGCCGCCTTGGAGAACGGCGGCGCAATTATAGAGTTTGCCGCCCAGACGGAGGGGAAATCCCGCCACGGTTATCATGTTCCCGGTCGAGCGGCTGTGAGCGGCCAGTTCCGCCACTCCGGCCGCCGCCCTCTCCGTCAGCGTCTCTTGCAGGAAAAGATCGGCGCAAGTATAGCCGGTAAGACAGAGTTCGGGCAGCGCCAGCAGCTGCGCCCCCAGCGCCGCCGCTTCATCCATGCGTTCCATGATCCGCGCCGTATTATGTTCGCAATCCGCCACGCGAATCAGCGGCGCCGCCGCCGCCGCGCGGATATAGCCGTCCCGCACAATCATTCCCCCTCAGTTTGAACATCTTGAACATTATGAAAAAAACTTTTGCCCTACTGCGGCCTGACGGCG
>JAIRRL010000110.1 GCA_031255985.1 Gracilibacteraceae bacterium | reverse complement strand
CGGCTTTGACGCGGGAAGAACGCATCACGGATTTTTCCCTGACCGGAGCGGAGGTGTCTTTGTCAGCGCCGGGAGATACGGTGCTCACGACTTATCCGACTTATCTGGGAAACGGCGCCGGGCTTGCTTATACCAAAGGCACTTCGGTTGCGGCGGCGCTGGTGTCCGGAGCGGCGGCGCTGGTCTGGAGCAAATATCCCGAAGCTTCGGCGGCGGATGTTCTGCGGATTCTGGAGGCTTCGGCCCGCGATAAAGGCCGGGCCGGACAGGATGAAGAATACGGCTACGGTGTTCTGGATGTATACCGGGCCTTGCAGAGCTTGAGCCCGCAAACGCTGTATCACGCGCCCGCCGTATTGAACTGGGGCGGGGGAATCGTGGCCAGCGGCGACGGCGCCGCCCTTAGCATCCCACCGGGAGCTTTTAATCTGCCGGTAGATCCGAGCGGGGCCGTGGAGGCGGCCTTACCGGTGAATATTGAACCGTCCGGCGCGGCGAGCCTCTATGTGGAAGAACTTACCGGACTTGGCGCCGCCTATGCGGTGACCTGGGAGGGGCCGGCGCCGGAAAAGGCGGTTATTTTATCCTTGCCGCTCGGCAGCGACGCTCCCGGCGCGGGCGCCGCCTATATCTACCGTTTGCAGGGTGCGCGCTGGGTTAAGGTGGGCGGCGGCGACCCGGCTGTCGCCGGGGGAACCGTCAGCGCCAGTATTTACGAACCGGGGCTTTATCAGGTCGGCGTGGCGCGGCGGCAAAACTCCGGCGACAGAGTAGCGGGAGCCACCAGGATTCAAACGGCGCTCGCCGCCGTGCGCGAAGCGTTTCCCCAGGGAACGGACTCGGTCATTATCGCCCGCGCCGACGACTTTCCCGACGCGCTGGCCGGCGTGCCGCTCGCTTATAAACTGCAGGCGCCGCTGCTGTTGACCTATCCGGACGTGTTGCCGACCGAGGTTTTGGAGACAGTCCAGGAACTCGCTCCGCTTAATATTTATATCCTGGGCGGGGAAGGCGCTATTTCCGTCTCCATCGCGAGACAGTTGGCCGGAATCGCTCCCATCACCCGTCTTTACGGCGCTGACCGCTATGAAACCGCCGCCGCCGTGGCCCGCCTGCTGGGCAGCCGCGGCCAGGCGGTCGTCGTCAATGGCCATAATTTTCCAGACGCTCTCTCCATCGCGGCGGAAGCGGCGCAGGCCGGCTGGCCCATCCTGCTGACTGAGCGGGACAGACTGCCGGAAGTGACCGCCCGCGCCCTGCGTAATTTAAGCGTCAGCCAAACGTTGATAGTGGGCGGTCTCGGCGTCGTCTCCGCCGATCTGGAAAAATCGCTTCCGAATCCGACGCGCCTGGCCGGCGACAACCGTTATGACACGTCCGCTTCCGTTTTGTACGCCTATATGCCGACCGGCGCTAATTTATACATCGCCACGGGTGGCGATTTTCCGGACGCGCTCACGGGGGGACTGCTGGCGGCGCTAAATTCATCATCCATCATGCTCGTCAGTTCCGACGGCTTGACAGCCAGGCAGCAATCTTTGCTGACGGCGCTCAGAGGCAAGCAGGTTGTGGCCCTGGGCGGAACCGGCACGGTTAGCGAGGAATTGCTGACCGAAGTTAAAAGACTGCTGACGAAATAAATTGGAATAAATTTACAATTAAAACACAGAAACAGCTGATATGATTATGTAACTTATTGCCATAAACGGCGCTAATGGGGTGGGTGATGGGACTTGAACCCACGAGTGCCGGAGCCACAATCCGGTGCGTTAACCGCTTCGCCACACCCACCGCGTTTGCCAACGAAAGAGATTATAACATAAAGACTGAAGGTACACAAGCCGCTCAGAGGCGCTAGTCTAAATAATCCTTCAGTTTTTTGCTGCGGCTGGGATGGCGCAGTTTTCGCAGCGCCTTGGCCTCGATCTGGCGGATTCGTTCTCTGGTCACGCCGAATTCCTGTCCCACTTCCTCTAAAGTGCGGGTGTGACCGTCGTCAAGGCCGAAGCGCAGGCGCAGGACTTTTTCCTCCCGTGCGGTCAGCGTTTCCAGCACTTCTTCCAACTGCTCCTTCAGCAAAATGAAGGAGGCGGCTTCCGAAGGCGCGGGGGCGTCGTCGTCCGGGATAAAATCACCCAGATGCGAGTCCTCTTCCTCTCCGATGGGCGTTTCCAGCGATACCGGCTCCTGAGCGATTTTCATGATTTCGCGTACCCGCTCTTCCGGGATATCCATTTCCTGCGCCGTTTCTTCCGGGGTGGCTTCCCGTCCGAGTTTTTGCAGCAATTGCCGGTTGACGCGGATGACCTTGTTGATCGTCTCCACCATATGAACGGGGATGCGGATAGTGCGCGCCTGGTCGGCGATGGCGCGCGTTATGGCCTGCCGAACCCACCAAGTCGCGTAAGTGCTGAATTTAAACCCTTTGCGATAATCGAATTTTTCCACAGCCTTGATGAGACCGAGATTGCCCTCCTGAATTAAATCCAAAAACTGCATACCGCGGCCTACATAGCGCTTGGCAATGCTGACCACGAGCCGCAGATTGGCTTCGGCTAAACGGCGCTTGGATTCCTCGTCCCCTTCTTCCATAGACTGGGCCAGCTCTATTTCCTCCCGCGGCGTCAGCAGGCGTACCCGGCCGATTTCTTTCAGGTACATGCGCACAGGATCGTCGATGCCCACTCCTTCCGGCACCGAAAGGTCAATATCCGCCTCCTGTACGACTTCCTCCGCGAACTGCGTCGTTTCTTTATCAATTACAACGATATCAGAGTTTTCATCGACGATATCAATGCCCATCCCGTTGATAATAGCGTAAACCCCTTCTATCTGCTCAACGGAAAGCGGATTTTGCTGCAATGCGTCGGAAATTTCGTTATAGGTGAGATTTCCCTTGCTCTTGCCTAATTCGATTAATTTGGTGACGTTCTCTCTCTTTTGCTCTGCCACCGCCGCAATCTCATCTTCTGCCACCGTTGCAATCCTCCTCTGCCCCTCCGGTTCATTCAAGATCTTCATCAGACTGTCCCATATCGTTTCTCTGTCTTCCGCCGTTTTCCTGCAAACGCTCCCGTATTACTTTCAGCAGCCTCAGCGCCCCCTCCGTATCGCCGCTGCTTTCCAGCAAAATCATTTGTGATTGCAGTTCCTCGGTTTCCTGCCGTTCCTGCTCGCGTTTAACCGTTAAGATGCAGTCGGCGACAATTTCATCTCTGCCGGCGGGCGCGAACGGGGATGAGTAGAGTTCCGCCAACCTTCTCTGGCAACGCCGGTAAAAATCATCGTCGCCGCTGTAGATGTCCGGATTATTCGCGTTTTCAAATAAAAACCGGTGTTCGGGCGCGAGCCAAAAATCCGGGCCGAGTTCGCGCAGGATCTGCGGCCGGCAGGCGCCGTCGTCTAAAGCCGCGCGCAGAAGCAATTGTTCGGCGCGAAACAGGCCAAGCGGCGCGGCAGGCGCAGTAGGAGCGGCGTAAATAGCAGAAGCGGCGGGAGGAGCAACGCTCGCGGCCGCCGCCGGATCCGGCGGCGGAACCGCCGGCGGGGGAAAGCGGCGCGTAGCCGGGGGCTGTCCCTCCACTTCGGCCTGCACGGCTTCAAGCGTAAGCCCTAATTCACGGCTGAGAAACCGTATATAGCCTTCCTGTTCCACCCGCCCCAGCCGGAGGATATCCGGGGCCAGCAGGCGGATAAGTTCAGCTCTGTCCGCGACGGAACGGACATCGCGCCCGCGGCTGAATTCCCTGTACTTAAACTCGATAAACGGGGGGCTTTCCGCCAGCAGGGCCGCGAATTGCTCCGGGCCGCGCCCGCGCAGATACTCATCCGGGTCTTTGGCCTCCTTCAGGACGAGGACTTCCGTCCGCAGTCCCTCGGCCAGAAAAATTTCCCCGGCGGAAAGGGCGGCCTTTTTGCCGGCCGCGTCATTGTCATAACCGATGATAACGCGGCGACCGTAACGTTTGAGCAGTTTGGCCTGATCGCTGGTCAGCGCCGTGCCCAAGGAAGCCACCGCCTGCGTAAATCCCGCGTTTTGGGCGGCGATCACATCCATATAACCTTCCACCAGCAGGGCGTAACCGACGGCGCCGATCTGACGGCAGGCGGAGTGCAGACCGTAGAGATGCTTCCCTTTTTGAAAAAACGGGGTTTCGGGTGAATTCAGGTACTTAGGCGCCGCCGGACTGTTTGCCTCGTTTAGGACGCGGCCCCCGAAAGCGACCGGGCGCCCCTGTACGTCCAAAATAGGGAACATCAGCCTGGCGCGGAAACGGTCATAAGCCCCGCCGCCTTGGTTCCCGCCCTCGCGCTGTTTGAGCAGGCCGAAGGAGACAAGTTCCTGTTCTGAAAACCCCTCCGCCCGCAATTTGCCGCTCAAGCCGTCCCAGGCGTCCGGCGCGTAACCCAGGGAAAAACGCTCCGCCGCTTCCGGGCTGATTTGGCGCGACTTAAGGTATTTCCTGGCTGGCCGGCCCGCCTCTGATCGCGTCAGCAGATCGTGATAAAAAGCCGTGGCGGCGGCGTGGGCTTGCAAATAGCGTTTGGCGGCGGCGGCTCTGGCTTGTTCCGCCGCGGACATGGGCGCGACCGGCATTTCCATTCCTGTTTTTTCCGCCACTCGCCGTACGGCGTCCGGGAAGGAAAGGTTCTCCCGCTCCATCAAAAACTTATAAACATTGCCGCCGGCGTGACAGCCAAAGCAGTGATAGCGCCGCCGTTCCGCGTCCACATGAAAACTCGGCGTTTTTTCCGCGTGAAAGGGACAAAGCCCGAAGTATTTCCCTCCGGATCGCTTCAGTTCCACATGTTCGGCGATAATAGAAACAATATCGGCGCGCTGCCGCAATTCGTCAATGAATTCGCTAGGAATCAACGATTTTACCCTTCCCGCAAAACTGCTTTGCCGGATTATTTTCGCTATATGTTCGCAATATCCTTCTTGCTGAAAAATTATGGCGCTTGTGTTTTTAGCCGCAATATTGTAAACTGTTCTCTATGAAACTCACAGTCTGCCTGATAACCAAAAACGAGGAACGCTGCCTGGCCCGCTGTCTGGACAGCCTGGGCGAAATCGCGGACGCCGTCGTGGTGGCCGACACCGGCTCGACGGATCGGACGCGGGAAATCGCGCGGGAGCGGGGCGCGCGCGTTATAGAGATTCCCTGGCGGGACGATTTCGCTTGGGCAAAAAACCAGGCGCTGGCCGCGGCGGAAGGGGACTGGATTTTATTTCCGGACGCGGACGAATATTTTAACCCCGGCGGCGCGGCGGCCCTGCGCGCCATGCTGGAAAACGACGCCGCGATAAAAGCGGAAACGGACGCCGTCGCTCTCCGGCGTTATGAGGGAACGGATTTTTCCGCGCCGTACACTTCCGTCCTGCGCGTTTTTCGCCTTACGCCCACTTTGCGCTACACGGGCGCGATCCACGAGGACTTGCGTGACGCCGGCGCGCCGCCGCGCGTGTTCGACGCGCCGCCCGCCGCCGTTTTTCTTTGGCACGACGGGTATGACGCCGCCCGCGCCGGCGCGAAAATCGCCCGCAATATGCGCATCATGGAAAAACAGCTCCGCTCCGGCGAGAGCGATAATTCCATTTTATTCCATATGAGCAAGACCTTGGACAGGCAGAAAGAGCGGGAGCGGATATGGGAATACAGCCGCGAATTTTTGCGGCGGGACGGCTCCGCTTCGTCTCTGTGTCTCAAAGCAATGCTTCTGGCCGATATGGCGCTGGAATTCGCGCCTGACCCCGCCTTGGCCCTGGAAGGCCGGCGCTGGCTGAAAGAGGAAGCTTTGCGCCGCTTTCCCGCCCAACCCGGCGCCTGCGTCCTGGCGGGCAACGAATGTCTGGAGCGGGGCGATTGGGGCGCCGCCCTGCCGCTGTACGCCAGAGCGGCGGAGTTGTGGGAAAAAGGTTTTGACGACTTCGGCGATTCCGATTTCCGGCAGGAAAAATCCCGCCCTTTGGTTTACACCCGCCTGGGCCGCTGCCGCCAAGCGCTCGGCGATTACGAAAGGGCGCG
>JAIRRL010000075.1 GCA_031255985.1 Gracilibacteraceae bacterium | reverse complement strand
AACTCAGAGGGACTACGCGCCGGTGTTCCTCGATCAAAGTGACGGGAATCCGGCGGATTTCCTCAATCCAACGCACCAGCTCCGCGGCGTTGGCAATCGTGGCGCTCAGGCCGAGAAACCGGATATGGGCCGGCGCGAGAATAATGGCTTCTTCCCACACAGTCCCGCGTTCTTCGTCACTCAGCCAATGGATTTCGTCAAAAATAACCCAGGCTATGTCGCGCAATTTAGGATCGTCCTCCAGAACCTGATTGCGGAAAACTTCCGTCGTCATGAGCAAAAGAGGGGCCTCCGGGTTCATCACCACGTCGCCAGTCATGATTCCTACCGTATCCGCGCCGAACTGCCTGGTGAAATCCTTGAATTTCTGATTGCTTAAAGCTTTGATGGGCGCGGTGTATATGACGCGGCGGCCGCTGAGCAGCATTTTTTCCGCCAGATAATCCGCGACGAGGGTTTTGCCCGTGCCGGTGGGGGCCGACACTATCACCGACTCTTCACGGTCGAGGGCTTCAATGGCCCGCTCCTGAAACCGATCCAGGGCGAATCCGTGAAATTCCATGCGCGCTGTGTTTCCTTTCAGTTTTCTTCCCGCGGACAGGCGGCGGGAGCGGCTTCGCTCGCGGGAGCGCCGTCCGTTCCGGCCTGCCAGTCTTTGGCGGCGTTTATCAGGACGCGAAACCACCGGGTCAGAGCCGCCGCGAGTTCCGGTTCGCGCAGAGCGGCGCGGGCGCGGATCAGCACGGCTTCTTCCCGCTCCGGCTGGTACAGGGGCAGATTATAGCGTTTTTTCACGACCGCGACGCGGCGGGCCAAATTCATCCGCTCCTCAAACAAGCGGGTTAAATCCGCGTCCACGCGATCAATTTCCTGCCGCCAGCGAGCAAGTTCCGCTGCGGCGCCGGCGATCTCATCCATGCCTGCCCTCCATTCCTTCCATTAAATTCCACACGGCCAGCGCCGTCACGCTCTCAATCACCGGTACGGCGCGGGGTACGACGCAAGGATCATGCCGGCCCTTCAACGACAGAACCGCGCCGGTTTTTTGCCGCAGATCCACCGTCTCCTGGGGGCGGGAAACAGAAGGCGTCGGTTTAACGGCCGCCTGGCAAATTACCGGCATCCCGGTGGTCAGGCCGCCCAGAACGCCGCCGCAGTTATTAGTGCGCGTCCGCACCCGCCCGTCCGCGTCATAATAATAGGCGTCGTTGCTTTCCGAACCCAGGCGTTCGGCCAGCGCGAAACCCAGGCCGAAAGAAACGCCTTTGACCGCCGGCACGGAAAAAAGCAGGCGCGCCAGCGCCGACTCCACCGAATCGAAAAAAGGCGAACCCAGGCCCGGCTGCAGACCGAGGACGGCGCATTCCACCACGCCGCCGACCGAATCCCCCGCCGCGTGGGCCGCCGCGACCGCGTTTTCCATGTCCGGCCGCACCGCCGGATTCAAAACCGGCAAAGGCGCGGCGGCCAGCGCGGCCAGCAATTCCGCCGAAAGCGCCGCCGCCGCGAAACCGTCGTCGCGGATGGTGTGAATCTGTAAAATATGAGCGCCGACGCTGACGCCGCAGCCGCGCAAAATCTGCTTGACCAAGGCGCCGGCGAAAACCAGCGGCGCGGTCAGGCGGCCGGAAAAATGGCCGCCGCCGCGATAATCGTGAAATCCGCCGGAGCGGACAAAGGCGGGATAATCGCCGTGGCCCGGCCGGGGTTTGAAACCGGTTTCCCCGTAATCGGCCGGAGAAGCGTCCTCGTTGCGAATCAGGGCGCAAAGCGGCGCGCCCGTCGTTCGCCCCTGAAAAATACCGCTCCATATCTCCACTTCGTCCGTCTCGCGCCGTTCCGTCGTCAGCGCGCTCAGGCCGGGAGCGCGCCGCCGCATCTCCTGTTTTATCTCAAGCCAATCCGGCGCGAATCCGGGCGGCAGGCCGTTCAAAACTATGCCCACCCCTTGGCCGTGCGATTCGCCAAATAATGAAACCCGGTTTTCCCAAGCGCTGCTCAAGAGCGTCTAGCCTCCGTTCAAGTTCACTCGGCCGCCCAAAGCGGCAAAATCAGCAAAAAAGCCCGGATAAGACTTGCATACGCAGTCCGGGTCTGTCAAAGTCACAGGCCGTTCGGCCGCCGCGCCGGCGATAGTCAGCATCATCGCCAGCCGATGATCGCCGTGACTGTCGAGAGGCCGGCCGCCGGGCAGGCGAGCCGAACCGCGGATGAGTACGCCGTCCCCCCGCTCCTCAATATCCGCGCCCAGCGCCCGCAACTCCGTCACGGTCGCGCGCAAGCGGTCGCTCTCCTTCAAGCGCAAACGGCCGGCTCGCGTGATATTGGTGGTCAGGCCGGGCCGCAACGCGGCGGCCAGGGCCAGCGCCGGGATAATGTCCGGGCAGGGGGCGGCGTCGATTTCCACCGGGCCGGCCGGAACGGGGCCATGGACGCAAGTCGTGGCGCCACCCCGCCAGGCGGCCTTGTAACCCAGGCGGGTCAGCAAAGCGAGGATGGCCCGATCACCCTGACGGGAAGCCGGCTCAAGGCCCGCGACGGCCACACGCCCCCCCAACGCCCCGGCGACGAGAAACAAGGCGGCCTGGCTGTAATCGCCTTCGATCCGCATGTCGCGGGCCTTATAACTCTGGCCGCCGGGGATCGCGTACTCCCCCGGCCCCGCGGTCTGAACCGAGACGCCAAAATCGCGCAAAACCGCTATGGTAAGTTCCAGATAAGGGGCGGATTCCAGCTCCGTAGTCAGGCGAATGGCGGAAGGCCCGGCGAGCAGAGGCAAAGCGAAGCAAAGACCGCTGATAAACTGGGAACTAACGTCGCCGGGCAAGGCGAAGCCTCCCGCTTGCAGGCGGCCTGCTACATGCAAACGCAGGCCGCCTGCGGCTTCCTGCCGCCAGCTGACGCCTTGCGCCCGCATGAGGTCGCGATAAGGCGCCAGCGGTCTTTGGCCAAGGCGGCCCCGGCCGCTGAAAACGGCCGGGCGGCCGCAAGCGGGAAAAAGCGGCAGCAAAAAGCGTAAAGTGGAAGCGGATTCGCCGCAATCAACCTCGGCCGGGCCGTTTGCGTCCGCGAGCGACCTGGCCGGGTTGGCCGGGCTGGCCGGCCCGCGAACCGTCCAAGCCTCCGGGCCGGGTTGTATGACCGCCCCCAGGACGCGCAGGCCGGCCGCCGTGGCCAAAATATCATCGCTGCCGTCCACTTTGGCCAGCCGGCTTTCGCCGGCGGCCAGAGCGGCGCAAATCAAAGCGCGGTGCGCAATGCTTTTGGAGGGCGGCGCCGCGACCGTACCCGCGAGCGAACCCGGCAGGATGGTCACTTCTTTCATGCCCTGTTCCTCTTAGGCAAGAGAAAATGAAAAAAAGGCAAGGTCGTTTCATAAACAAAACCTTGCCCAATTTCTTTCAGCAACACGGTTCGGAGCAAGGAACCGACATTCTTTTTATCCCGGCTGATCGCGGAAACCAGAGCGGCGCCGTCCGCGTCCTCCGGCAGCGCGTCCGGAAGATTATTCGCGCGCAGCGCTTCCCGTAAGGCGGCCGTCGCGCCGGGCGCAGTCATTTCCAGCGCCTCGCTCTGAGCTGTGATCAAAGCCATGCCCACTGCCACCGCTTCCCCGTGCGTATAACGCTCGTACTGATAAACAGTTTCCAGGGCGTGACCGATGGAATGGCCGAAATTAAGTATTATCCGCCGGTTGTTGTCAAGCTCGTCCCCTCCGATGATCTCCTGCTTGATTTGGCAGCAGCGGGTGATAATATCCTCCATGGCGTCCCGCATTTCGGCGCGCCCGGCGAATCGCCGGATCAGCCGCCACAGATTTGCATCCTGGACGCAAGCCGTTTTTATCACCTCCGCCATACCGTCGGCAAAAAAACGGTCAGGCAAAGTACTCAGCACTGAGGGGTCAATAAATACGGCCATCGGTTGGTAAAAATTTCCAACAAGGTTTTTGCCCCGCGGCAGATTTACCGCGACTTTCCCGCCAATCGAACTGTCTATCTGCGCCAAAAGCGAAGTGGGAACCTGCACATAAGGGACGCCTCTCATATAAGTCGCGGCCGCGAAGCCGCCCAGATCGCCCACTACGCCGCCGCCGAGGGCCAGGAGCAGATCATGCCGCGTCAGGCCGGAATTAAGCATGGCTTCATAGAGAATGGGCATATTGACAAAAGATTTTGTCCGCTCCCCGGCCGGCAAAACGAGACGGCTGGTAATATAGCCGGCCTGCTGCAAGGATTTTTCCACCGCGCCGCCGTAATAAGCGTTGACATTTTCATCCGTAACGACGAAAATCTTCGCGCCTTGGTAAAACCGGCGGATTTCCCCGCCAATATCGTCTAAAAGACCGCGGCGAATATGGATCGGATAGCTGCGGCCGCCCAGCCGCGTCGTTAATACCGCCATATAATCACAACTCCCTTCCGACAGCCTGAGCTATGGGGCGAAGCTCATCCATCAGAGCGCGAAACCCGTCCGGTTGGATCGACTGCTGGCCGTCGCACAAAGCGCGGGCCGGATCATCATGCACTTCTATCATCAGACCGTCCGCGCCCACCGCCGCCGCCGCTTTCGCCAAAGGAGCCGTCATCCACCACTTGCCGGCGGCGTGACTGGGATCGACGACGACAGGCAGATGACTCATCTTTTTTACGGCCAGAACGGCGCTCAGATCAAGAGTGTTGCGCGTGTAGGTTTCAAAGGTGCGAACGCCGCGTTCGCAGAGTATGACCTGACGGTTGCCGCCGGCCAACAAATATTCCGCCGCCAGGAGCCATTCCTCAATCGTGGCGGCCGAACCGCGTTTCAGTAGCACCGGCTTGGTCAGGCGACTCAATTCTTTCAAAAGATCGTAATTTTGCATATTGCGCGCGCCCACCTGAATTATCTCGACGCTGTCCGCAAAAAGCTCAATATCACGGGGAGACATGATTTCCGAAACCACAGGCAGATCGGCGGTTCGGCCCGCGAGCGCCAACAAGCGCAAGCCCTCGCGCTGCAGGCCCTGAAAAGCGTAGGGAGAAACGCGCGGCTTGAAAGCGCCGCCGCGCAGGAAGGAAGCGCCGGCCGCCTTGACGGCAAGAGCGACGCGGACGATTTGTTCCTCCGTTTCCACGCAGCAAGGGCCGGCGATAACCGCAATTTTGCTTGCGCCGATGCTCCGCCCTGAAACCTCGACTACGGTCGGCGCCGGCTGGAAGCTTCTACCGGCCATTCTGAACGGCTCCGTCACGGCCAGAACGCGCTCGACGGCGCGATTGGCCGCCACCCGGTTCGGATCAACGCGGGAAGTGTCGCCGACCAGGCACAATACGGTCAGTTCCGCGCCGCAAACCGGGTTTAAGGTCACGCCTTCTTTTGCCAGCGCTTCAGTCAGTTCCGCCACGGCGGCCGCGGATGATTCCGGTTTCAGAATAACAATCAAGTTTTTCTCACCTCATGATTCTTTCGCGGTTCCCGCCCCGCGGCCGACAGCGATTTTGCCCGTGCGCACGATCTCTTTGATCCCGTATTCACGCAATAATTCGCACAGAGCGTCTATCTTGCTTTCTTCGCCGGATAACTCAATGATCATCGTGTCCTTGTTCACGTCCACCACATGGGCGCGAAAAATATTGACGAGGTTAATGATTTCCGCCCGCCGTTCCGGCGGGGACGCCGCCTTGATCATGGCCAGTTCGCGCTGTACGCTTTCCCCGTCGTTCAGGACGGTGATTTTTATGACGTCGATCAGTTTGCTCAATTGATGCACGACCTGATCCAGTTCGTACTGATCATCCACATCCACCACCAGAGTGATGCGCGTTATATCAGGCTCCTCCGTGTAACCGGCCGCGATGCTGACGATATTAAAGGCCCGGCGGCTGATGAGGGCGGACACATGAGTCAGAACGCCCGGTTTGTCCTCCACGAGAACGGCCAGCGTGTATTTCATCGGCTCAGTCCCCCCAATATCATTTGATCAAGCCGGGCGCCCGCCGGCACCATCGGCAGAACGTCCTCGTCCTCCGGGATGATGATCTCCGTCAGTACCGGGCCGTCGCAGTCCAGCGCCTCCCGCAAGGTTTCCGGCAAAAGAGCGGGAGAGGAAACACGCAGCCCGCGCACCCCCATCGACTCGGCCAGACGGACAAAATCCGTTTTGGTCGGGATATATGAGCAGGCGTAGCGCCCGCCAAAGAAATTGCGCTGCCATTGAGCCACCATACCGAGATAGCGGTTGTTTAAGATAAAAAGCTTTACCGGCAAGGACAAATCAGCCAAAGTGCTCAGTTCCTGACAGTTCATCATAAAACCGCCGTCGCCGGAAACACAGACGACCTGACGGCCCGGACAGCCGATTTGGACGCCGATGGCGGCCGGCAGACCAAAACCCATCGTGCCCAGTCCACCGGAGGTGACGAATGTGCGCGGATTTTTAAAAGAAAAAAACTGCGCCGCCCACATTTGATGCTGGCCGACGTCAGTGACCAAAACCGCGTCCCGGTCGGCCAGACGGCTTAATTCCCCTATTACCGCCTGCGGCATGACATAATTGTTCCGCTGGGTGAAACCCAGCGGCTGCTCCTGCCGCCAGCCTTCCATCTGGTTCCGCCAAGGGTCGAAGCGTTCCCGCCATTTTTCCCGCGGGATTTCTTTTAGGCGCCGGAGCAAGGATTGCAGCGACCAGCGCAGATCGCCCACTACTTTAAGATCGGCCACGACGTTCTTGTTGATTTCGGCCGGATCTATATCCATATGGGCTATCTTCGCTTTTGTGGCAAAATCTTCCAATAAGCCGGTCACGCGATCGTCAAAACGCACGCCGCAGCCAATCAGCAAATCAGCGGCTTTGGTCGAGAGATTGCCCGCATAAGTGCCGTGCATCCCGATCATGCCGAAAAAATGCGGATCATCGTTGGCGACGCAACCGTAACCCATCAGGCTGGTCACGGCGGGAGCGCCCGTATAATCGAGTATTTCCCGCATAAGGGGCGAGGTGTCGGATAAATTAACTCCGCCGCCGATGAAAAAAAGCGGCTTGGCCGCGGCCTGCAGCGCCGCGCTCAAAGCGGCGACCGAGTCTTCGCTCCCGACGGTCAGAGGGGTATAGCCCTTGAGACATACGGTTTCCGGATACTCAAACTCCGTGACCGCCACAAACACGTCCCTGGCTATGTCCACCAGCACGGGGCCGGGCCGGCCGCTGCCCGCGATAAAAAAAGCTTCTTTCAGGGTGCGGGCCAGATGAGCGACGTCCTTGACCAGATAATTGTGCTTGGTGATAGGCGTAGTTATGCCGCTGGTATCCGCCTCCTGAAACGAATCGCGCCCGATAAGCGGCACTATGACCTGCCCGGTGATGATCACCATGGGAACCGAATCCATATAAGCCGTAGCTATCCCGGTTATCAGATTGGTGGCGCCGGGACCGGAGGTAGCCAGACAAACCCCCGTCCGGCCCGTGGCCCGCGCGTACCCGTCAGCGGCGTGCGCCGCCGTCTGCTCGTGTTTTGGCAATATATGGGGAAACCCGTCCAGATACAGCGCGTCATATAGAGGCAGCACCGCGCCGCCCGGATAGCCGAAGACGAATTCGACCTTTTCTTTTTTCAGACACTCTATGACTATTTCCGCCCCGTTCAGCGGTCTTTTTCCTTCCTGCCGCTCCATCTCAAGCGGTTCCGGGGCGTTTTTCGCCGAATAATTTTTTTAGTTCCAACACAAGCTGGCTGGAAAGAAAAATGGTGGAATAAGCGCCATAGGCGACGCCGGCGATCAGCGCCGTAGCGAAAAGGCGGGTGGATTCGCCGCCCAGAAGCAAAATGGAGAACAGAGCGATCATCATAGCCAAGGTCGTGTTGACGGAACGGCCCATACTCTGCCAGATCGACTTGTCAACCATATCCTCAAAGCTGTCGCGCCGTTTAAGTTTTTTCTCATTTTCCCTGATGCGGTCGTAAATAACCACCGTGTCGTTAATATCGTAACCGAAAACAGTCAGCACCGCCGCGATAAAGGTGGAATCAACCTGCCACTGGAACAGGGAGAAAACTCCCGCCACGATCAAAACATCCTGCAGCAAAGTCAAAATACCGGCGATGGCGTAGTTAAGGCGAAAACGCAAAGCGATGTAAGCCAGCATGAGTATTGTCGCGACAACGAGGGCGCGAATGGCCGAACCCCGCAGTTCCTCGCCGATGGAAGGCCCCACCGTGTCCTCCTGAACGTTCTCCCGGGCGAACTCGCCGATGCCGGCCAGCGCCGTCAGAAAGCCCTCCCTCATATCGTCCGTCAGTTCCGGCAGACGGATGAGCGCCGCGGTATCGCCTTCCGAGAGCTGCACCGTTCCCGCAAATCCCTGGTCAGCCAATACCGAGGAAATATTTTCCTGCGAGACGGGGGTGTTAAAGGTGACGTCCAGCATCGTGCCGCCGGTAAAATCAATGCCCAGGTTCAGACCGCGTACAGCGAGGGAACCTATTGAAATCACCGTCAGGAGCGCCGCGACGATATACCAGGTTTTACGCCGGGAAACAATGTTGAAATAGTATTTTCGCGCGGCTTTGACATCTTCGTATGTTTCGCCTTCGCTGGCGACGGCGGGCGATTCGTTTTTGCCTTTGCGCCGGGCGCCGGCTTTCGGGGCCGTGGCCGTCTCCGCCGGCGCGGCCGTCAGAGACGGACGGGGCCTGACGCCGAACCATTTTTTTTCAATGCGGGGGTTGACCCCAACGCACCAGCGCATGACCATACGGGAAAAAGTCACGGCTGTGAATAAACTGGTCAGGATACCGATGCCGAGGATCAGCGCGAAGCCTTTGATCATCGAGGTGCCGAGAACAAAAAGAGTGCCGGCCGCAAACAAAGTCGTTATATTCGAGTCGAACACCGTGATAAACGCCCGGCTGAACGCGGCGTCCACCGCGGAGCGCGGCGATTTGCCCATGCGCAGTTCTTCTTTCAGGCGTTCATAAATAATGATGTTCAGATCAACGGCCATACCGATCGACAGCACGAAACCGGCGATTCCGGGCAAGGTCAGAACGGCGCCTATCAATTTCAGCAGCCAGAGGACGATAAGGGAAAAAACGATGATGGAAAAAGACGCCACCAGACCCGGCAGACGGTAAATAATGATAACAAACAGGAAAATTAGTCCGACCGCCACCGCGCAAGCCTGGAGACTGCGCACCAAGGAATCGCTGCCCAGCAGCGCCCCTACCTGCCTTCTTTCCACAATATCAAAGCTGACGGGCAAAGCGCCGGATCTGAGCAGAATAGCGTGTTCCATCGCGTCTTCCAGAGAAGCGTACCCGGTAATGCGGCCCGAACCGCCTGTAATCGCCTCCTGCACGGTGGGATTAGTCAGCAGATCTTCATCCAGATAAACGCCCAATTGCTGTCCGACCATGGAGCGCGTTATATTGGCAAAAATCTCCGTCCCTTCACTGTCAAGCGTGAACTCAATAACCGCTCTGCCGGCGTAGTCCTGGTCGTCGCGCCCGTCCGCCCGCGTGAGATGAGTGCCGTCCATGAGTATTTCCCCGTCGCTGTTGCGAAAGGTCAGCTTGGCCGTCGTGCGCAAAACCTCCACCGCGTCGTCCGGATCGTCAACCCCGGCGATTTCCACGATCAGGCGGGATTTATTGTAATCTATTTCCAAATGCGGTTCCGAAACGCCCAGCTCATTGACGCGGCGCTCAATTACCGCGCGCGAATCATTCAGATTTTCGTCAGTAACGGCGCTCCCTTCATTGGGAACTGCCTGCAAAGCCAAATGTACGCCGCCGCGCAAATCCAAACCCAGAGGGATGCCTTTTTCCGCGTCCGTGAGCGGCGCGATGGAAAAATAAACAATAACCGCCGTCAGGGCTACCGCGATAAAGAGTTTCACTCCGTTCCTACGATTCATTCTGGTGATGCTCCTTCCGTCTCACTTGTTCTCCCTGGGCGCGAAAAGCCCTTTCTTCTGAAACTGAGGAAATTCCTCGCGCCAATCGCGGTTAGTAATATTTTGCACGGCCGCTTTCAGAAACTCGATTTCCACTCCCGGCGCCACGCGCAGAAAAAGCGTGTCCTCATCCTCGTCCGCTTTAACCACGACGCCGTGAATTCCGCCGATCGTGACCACGGCGTCCTCCGCCCGGATATTGCTTATCATGGCGCGCTTTTCATTCATTTGCTTGTTTTGCGGCCGGATAGCGATGAAATAAAACACGGCGATAAACAATACAATCAGGAGTATGCTTCCGCCCCCAAACCCAGGCGGCGCCGCCGCGCCGTCAGCCGCGACGGCGACGGTGTTGACTGTTTCCATGAAAAATTCCTCCTCTTTATTTTTTGATGCTAAAAACTCATCTCCGCGTTGTCCGAGTACCCGTAAGCGGCAAGGAACCGGCGGCCGTACTCCGTCAAACAGCCGGCGCTTATGGCTTCGCGCATTTCCCGCATAAGCGTCTCCAGAAAATACAGATTGTGCAAACTCAGCAGTCTCGCGCCCAGCATTTCCTTTGTCTTGAACAGATGGCGCAGATAAGACCGGGAATAATTCCGGCAAGTTTCGCAGGCGCAAGATTCATCCAACGGCAAAAAATCTTCCGCATAACGCGCGTTCTTTATCGTCAGGCGTCCCGTCCGCGTCATCGCCGCCCCATTGCGGGCGATCCGGGTCGGCAGGACGCAGTCGAACATGTCTACGCCGCGCAAAACCCCCTGAATAAGCGCATCCGGTGATCCCACCCCCATGAGATAACGCGGCTTATCCTCCGGCAATTCGGGGACGACGGCCTCCAACATTTCATACATCAGCGCTTTCGGTTCTCCCACGCTGAGACCGCCGATCCCATAGCCCGCCAAATCAAGACCGGTCAAATCCCGCGCGCAGTCGCGGCGCAAGTCCGCAAACACGCCGCCCTGCACTATGCCGAACAGCGTCTGCCCCTCTCCCGTCCCCGCCTGCAGGCAGCGCCGCAGCCAGCGGGCGGTCAGGGC
>JAIRRL010000019.1 GCA_031255985.1 Gracilibacteraceae bacterium | reverse complement strand
CGTCGATGAACGGGTGTATACCCTCAAAACGGAGGTGAAATTCGGCGATTGCTTCAATGATATGCCGACCGTGCTTCATGTTCTCGTACTCTGCGAGCAAGGCTTCCATTTGCGGCGCGACAAGATACGGTTGCGGCGGCGTGTGCAACGCGCCCTGTATCATTACAGGGACGCTTCTATATATACCCCTGTTTATAGCGTCGCTCATCAATACAAGCGTGTGAATCTCTTTTATCCGGCGTTCCGTCAGTTGGTCGTCGATGTCGGTGATTGATACGACATACTCGAAAGCGTCGCGGTGGCCAATTGCGTCCAAGTGCATACGGAGCGGTTTTTCTGCTATGGTTATATCCTCTTGCAGTATGAGCGCGGTTTCACGCAGGGTTAACGCGCTTCCCTCTATGGCGTTTGTATCGTAGGTATATTCAACATTGAAATCGTCCCGTAGCCGCTTCAACTCTCCGGCATTGAGGGGGCGCATAGCCGCAAGACGCGCTTTTAATTCGTCCAGTTTTGAAAAATTCATCGTGTTCCGCCCTCCTGTTCCCCTGTGTATTCCATAAGGTCGCCGGGTTGACATTCAAGCAACCGACATAGTGAGTTTATTGTGTCGGTGTTTATGCGTCCGTTCTTTCTTAGCTTAGTCACCGTTGCAGAATGAAAGCCGTTTTGCCTTAGCCAATACGTCAAACTATGCCCGCGCTGTTCCAACAAGCGAAACAGCTTGTCATATTTTATAGCCATATGCAACTCTCCATTATACAAGTGCGGAGGCGGCTATTTATCGCGCCCTCCTCTCCCACTACAGCAATATTTTAGCATAAATATATGTACACGTCAATAGCCAGGTTGAACAAGAAACACATAAGAATGGTTTTTTCTAAGGAACATTGCCATGCTGGCGCAGATGAAACACCCGTTGAGGATCGGGGGGCGTCTTTGCGATAAATATATTTCATAATCGATTGCGCTTGAGCGGATGGGGGGGATATTGACAAAAGTCGCAGATATTATATAATAAGGTTGGATAGCAATTGATAATCTTAATCCTTTGAGATTCATTTGAAATGTCAGAATACATATCAAGAATAAGGAGATTAGCAATGGAAACTAAAGACGCAATGGAAACTAGAGACGCGATCGAAATCCTCAGAAGCCTGAAGGAAAAAGGGATTCGCTTCACGCCGCAGCGCCAGGCCATCCTGGAATACTTGCTGGCGACAGACACTCACCCGACGGCGGAGGAAATTTACCGCCAGGTGAAGGAAAAATTTCCCGGCGTCAGTCTCGGCACAGTCTATAACACTCTGAATATGCTGAAGGAAAATAATTTTTTGCTGGAACTGGACTGCGGTGAAATGTCCGCCCGTTTTGACGGCAACGCCGAAAACCATTATCACGCTGTCTGCCGCCAATGCGGCAAAGTGGTTGATTTTCATACTGATTTGCTGCAACTGGATACTTTAGCGTCGGCCAGCACAGGGTTTTCCATCGAAACACACCGTCTCGTTTTTTACGGGCTTTGCGGGCAATGCCGCATGATTCATTAGTATCCGGAAATGTTCAGGCGCTTTACCGCTCTGTTATTCGGTTTGCTCGTCTTTTCCCTCTGGTTGCTGAACGTACTGTGGACAGAAGAGCCGCCGGCCGGACTTTTTTCTGTGCGGCAAATTGAGACTGTCTATCGCCTGAGTCAGGAATTAAGCGGCATCTGGCGGGAATATCCGTCGCCGCTCCAGGCCTTCCGGGCGGAAAGTCAAACGAGTTCCAGCGGGACTTCAAACGGAAATTCAGGCGGAACTTCCGAGGGGAGTTCAGGCGAAACTTCCGAAGTGAGTTCAGACAGGAGTTCTTCCGGGCTGGCCGGCCTGTTTTTCAAACCGAAAGAAGTGGTGCTGCCGTCCGATACCAATATTCGCGTCGTGGCCCGTCAATTTTCCGTATCGGAAAACTGGGCTTCGCGCACGGCTCAATTAGTCCTGGAAAGTTTTACCGGCGACGCGCGCGTTTATCTGAACGGCGTCAAAAACGAGAATTTGCTGGGGACGGCGGAAAATTACGGCGGCGGAGCGGCGTTCGCGGTAGAACCGGCGCGGCTGCGTTTCGACCGGCCAAATATTCTGATCATCGAAATGACTACCCCCTCTTTTTACCGCGACATGCCTCTGGGCAGATTCTGGCCCTGGCGCAAGCAAATCACAGGCCGGGTGCGCCTGGATTCAGCGCCGGAAACTATCATCGCCTCGGAAACGATCACCTTTGATTGGCAGGAAGAAAACAGTCTTTGGGTGGTGTCGGCGGAACTCGTTCATTTCCAATTTATGGAAAGCGGGCCCTGGACTATAACCGCTATTCTCACGGCGACCGACGGAATGGAGGCGGGACGCGCCACCGCCACTCTGGAAGCCGAGGATCGTTACAGCGAAAATATCACTTTGGAATTCCCCCTGGTTTCCCCGCATAAATGGCGGCCGGATGATCCCTATCTTTACCAGCTCAGTTTGCATGTAGCCAACAGCCGGGGCGAACAGGACTATATCCGTCTGCCGGCAGGCATCGCTAAAATAGGAACCGGCGACGGTCTCTGGCAGGTCAACGGCGAACCCGTACCGGTACGCGGCCTTTATCTGAGCGCGCGGGACGAATTCGCCTTGCGCTCCGGCGCTCTGCCCGATGAATGGTTGGCGGCGCAGAAAGCCGCCGGTTATAATGTCATTTATTTTTACGAAACCGTTCCGGACGAAACATGGTTTTACGCGGCCGACCGCTTGGGAATCGGCCTGTGGACGGCGCTGCCCGCGCGCCTTGCCGTCGCCGGCTCGTCCCCGGCGGCCCGGTTCCGGCCTTTGCTGGACATGACGGCGCGGCATCCTTCCCATTGGGCCTGGACCGCCGGCGTCGCCCTGCCGCCCGGCGAGACGACCGAACAGTATTTGCGCCAGTTAAAGGCGGCCGCGCCGGCTAAACCGCTGTATTTGGCCGTCGGCCGGGACGAGCCGCTGCGGACGGACGGGATTTTCACGCTGGCGCTCCACCGTCCGCTGGCGGGCAGCTGGGGTTCCCTCACCGCCGGGAACGTCTCTCAGGCGCAAAACGCCGCGCCGTTGAGCGCCTGGCCCGTTCGCGCCGGCGCCATATGTTGGTTTATCCTGCTTTTGCTGATTACTTTGCAAAACATCCGCGCCAAACATTGGCGCTATAATGATTTGAGCAAACCGCCCCGCCGCCCGATGCGCGAAAGCTGTTTCTGGCTCTATCTGGCTTTTTGGGCGCGAATGGCCACCATCGCCGGCGGCTGGCTGCTGCTGCTCTGTCAGCTCCCGCTTGAACGCCTGGCCTTTGTTCCTTATGATTTTCAGTGGTTGGCCGATTTGCGCCGTCAGCCGTTCCTTCCGCTTTGGTTCGCCGCCGCCGCCGTGTTCGCCGCCGCCCGCCTGATACAGGTCGGAGTCGGCGCCCACTCTTTCAAACATAAACCGGAAGCGATGGGCCTTCTTTGCTGGATGGAAAAACGATACGCCTTGCCGGCTCTGGCCGGCGCCGCCTGGATTCCGGTCTCTTTCGGCCTGCCGCTGTATCTGCCTTTCGCCTTGTACTACGGGCTGGAACTATTGTTTTGGCCTTTGCGCCTGCGCGACGCGCGCAAAGCCGGCGGCAGCAATTTGCTTTTGCTTGTTTGCCCATTGACAGCCGTCTTTGTTTTCATTATAATCATTATGACCTGAGTTGCCGTTTACAAAGGATTATTTTTTTCAGGAGGGAACGCATGATTTCCAAAGATATGGTTATCGGCCAGGTGTTGCAGCAGTATCCCCAGACCGCGCCGGTTTTCCTCAGCCTGGGCATGCATTGCCTGGGTTGCCCTTCCGCGACAATGGAAAGCGTGGAAGGAGCGGCGATGGTACACGGCAAAGACCCGGATTTGCTGATCGAAGAACTGAACGAAGCAATCGCCCGTTAAGGGAAATCAATCAGCGGCTGATTCCAGCGACAGGGCGCGAACTTCCGCAAAATCTCCACAAAATCTCCGCCCAGTCATGAACGGAGGTAACGCCGGAGCGCGTCCCGCCAGTGAGGAAGACAGGCAAACCCGGCTTGGGCCAGGCTTTTCTTACTCAGACGGGAGTTTTGCGGTCGCGCCGCCTTGGTCGGATACTCGCTGGTCAGCGTCGGCTTTATTCTGGCCGGCAAACCGGCTTCTTCCATGATGGCGACGGCAAATTCATACCAGGAGCAAATTCCTTCATTGCTGGCGTGATAAACGCCATATTTTTCCGTCGTCGCCATATCGCAAAGCAGCGGCGCCAGATCCGCCGTATACGTCGGCGAGCCGACCTGATCCGTGACCACGCTGATTTCTTCCCGCTCGCCGCCAAGCCGCAGCATTGTTTTGACAAAATTTTGCCCGCTCGCGCCGAAAGCCCAGGAAATGCGCGTGATAAAACTTTGCTCTGTTTCCGCCCGCACCGCTGTTTCCCCCTCTAATTTGGATCGGCCGTAAACATTGAGCGGGCCTGTCCGGTCGTCTGTTTCATAAAAATTTTCGCCTTGACCGGGAAAAACATAATCCGTGGAAATATAAATTATTTTCGCTCCCGCCGCCGCGCAGGCCCTGGCTACATAGCGCGCGCCGTCAGCGTTAACCGCGCGGCAAAGCTTCGCGTCGTCCTCCGCTTTATCCACGGCGGTATAAGCGGCGCAATGAAAAACCGCCGCCGGCGCGTAATCGGCGACATATGCCCGAGCCGCCGTTTCGTCCGTGATGTCAAAATCATCAATATCCACGCCCCGGCACGCCAGACCGCGCCGCTCCAATTCCCGCACCAGGTCGGCGCCAAGCTGCCCTTTGCCGCCCGTAACCAAAAACTTCATCGTTTTAAACCTCCTAAAGCGGACTGACGCCCGTAACCCAAAACTCGGGGCGTGTCAATCCGCTTTATATGACCGTGCGGAACAGTCCGGTGACGACGCCAAGAATCATGACGATGCGAGAGTAAATAGGCGTCATGGAAGAATTTTCCGGTTGTAGCCGGATCGTGTCCCGCTCGCGGAAATATCGTTTTACGGTGACGGCCTCCTCGTCCAGCATGGCTACGACGATTTCACCGTTACGAGCCGTGTTCTGAGGGCGAACCAGAACGAGGTCGCCGTCCAGAATCCCGGCTTCAATCATGCTCTCGCCGCGCACGCGCAGGATAAAAGCGTCGTCCGCGCCCAGCATGTCCTGGGGCACGGGAAACGTGTCCTCGATATTTTCCTCAGCCAATACCGGGGCGCCGGCGGCCACCCGGCCCAGAATGGGAACGTGCCGCACCCGGTGAAAATAAACGCTTTCGTCGGCGTCAAGTATTTCAATGGCGCGCGGTTTGGTCGGGTCGCGCCGGATATAGCCTTTCTGCTCCAAGGTCTGCAAATGCTTGTGTACCGTAGCGCTGGAACTGAGACCCACCGCCGCGCAGATTTCCCGCACCGAGGGCGGATAACCTTTTTTTGTCACGCCGTCTTTGATAATATTAAGGATAATTTCCTGGCGTTTAGTCAAATCGGACATGGTTTCCCTCCTTGATTTGAATCACGATGGCCGGTTGGGAAAATTCAATAATGGCGCGTCCTCCGCCTGCCTGTTTATTTTATAAGAATTATAGCAGAACTTCTCGCAAAAGTAAACGCCGGCGTTGTTTGGCCCGCTCTCCCGCCCTTCCGCCAAGCCGCGCCGCCCGAAAAAGCAAAAACTTGAAATCAGACCGACTATGGTATATAATTGAGAACGGCTGATCACACTTCCGGGGCGGAGGCGAAACATGGACAAAAAAGTCGGGTTTTGGATCAACTCCCGCCGCGTCGGTGATCTGTCCAGGCTTGATTCCATCAAGGCCTGGTTCGCGGAACGCGGCTGGCAGGTTTTGCCTGAATGGCGGAGCCGGCCGGATAAAATCGAGTTTCTCCTCTCGTTTGGCGGAGACGGCACTTTTCTGGAAGCGGCGCGCGAAGCCGCGCCTTATGATATACCGGTGCTGGGTGTCAATTACGGAAAACTCGGCTTCCTCTGCGAAGTGGAGCAGGACGGCGTTATCGCGGCTCTGGAAAAAATACTGCGCCGCGAGTTTGTGGTTGAACGGCGGCTCATGCTGTTGGCCAGTCTCGGTCTCCCGCGCGACGCCCGCCGGCACGTAGCGCTGAACGACGTTGTTTTTAACCGGGATTTGCGCGAATCCACCGTAAAATTTAGGGTATGTCTGTCGGGAGAAGCTATCGCCAGCCCTCCCGGCGACGGTTTGATCATCGCCACCCCGACGGGTTCCACCGCCTATTCCCTTTCCGCCGGCGGCCCGGTAGTCAGTCCGGACGTGGAAGCCATTGTCCTGACGCCGCTGGCGCCGCACGCGCTCGCCGCCCGGCCGATGGTCGTTTCCGCCGGGGAAGAGATTACGGTTACGCTGGAAAAAGGCGACCGCTGCCATGTGACCTTTGACGGAGGCGACAAAACCGAATTGACGCAGGGAGAAACGGTCAGCGTCGTCAAAGCCCCGCTGAAAGCGAAGCTGTTGCGGCTGGAATTAAGGGGTTTTCAGCGAATGGCGCGGGAAAAACTGCGCGACAGATAGAACGCGACAGATAGAACGCGACGGACAGGAGGGGAAAATCTTGCTGACAGAACTGAATATCAGGGATTTCGGCTTGATGGAAAACATACGCTTGGAATTAGGGCAAGGGTTCAGCGTCTTTACCGGCGAGACCGGCGCCGGCAAATCCATGTTGATAGACGCTCTCAGCCTTCTCCTGGGCGGCCGGGCCAGCGCGGACGTCATCCGGCACGGCAGCGAAAAAACAAGCGTGGAAGGCGTATTTTCCGGACTGCCGCCCCAGACGACCGCTTTTTTGGCGGAAGAAGGCTATCCGCTTGAGGACGGGCTTCTTTTCCTGGCCAGGGAGATAAACGCTTCCGGCCGTAATATCTGCCGCGTTCAGGGGCGCACAGTTCCCCTTTCCCTCTACAAAACCTTTTGCGCCAATCTGGCGGATATCCACGGCCAGGCGGAGCATCAGTCCTTGCTGCGGCCGGAGTATCACCGCGAACTGCTGGATAATTTCGGCGGCGCGGATCATCTGCGCCTGGCGGCGGCTGTGCGCGAATGCGCGCTGCGTTACCGCGATCTGGCGGGCAAGGAGCGGAATTTACTGCAATTAGAGGATGATATCGCGCGGCAGCAGGATTTTCTGCGCTATCAGATAGATGAAATAGAACAAGTAGCGCCGGTGGTCGGCGAGGAAGAAATATTGGAGCAGGAAAAGAAACTGCTGGTGAACGAGGAACGCGTGCATTTCCTGGTGGGAGAGATATACGCCGCCATCTATGACGCGCCGGAGGGCCGGGAACTGGCGGCTCTGGATCTTCTGGGCGGCGCGGATAAGGCCATGGCGGAATTGAACGGCATAGATCAGGCGACGGCGGAAATGGGCGTCGTCCTGAACGGGCTGTATATCGCCCTCGATGACTTGGCGGCTCAAATCCGCGCCTACCGGAGCGATCTCAGTTTTGAACCGGGCCGCCTGGACGAGATAGAAACCCGCCTCATGGCTTTGCAAAAATTGCGGAAATACGGCGCCACGGCGACGGAAGTCATCAGGAAAAAACGGGAAATGAAAGCGAAACTCGACGAACTGAGTCTGCGGCAGGGCGAAATGGAGTCGCTGCGCCTGGCAAAAAACGACGCCCGCGCCGCCTACAGCCGTTTGGCCGAGGAATTGAGCCTTAAACGCGGCATCGTGGCCGAGCGCCTGGAAAAAGGGCTGGCCGTGGAATTTTCCGATTTGGGTATGCACGGGGCCAGGGTGGAAGTTATCTTTACCCCGGTCGTCGATCCGGCCCCGCATGGGGGCGAGCAGATAGAATTTTATTTTTCCGCCAATGTGGGCGAACCGCCGCGTCCTCTGGCTAAAATAGCCTCCGGCGGCGAAATGGCAAGAATTATGCTGGCTTTTAAAAGCTTGCTCTCGCGCATCGAAACGGTGGACACCTTTGTTTTTGACGAGGTGGACAGCGGCGTGGGCGGCGTTACCATTCACAGCCTGGCGGAAAAACTGGCGCGCATCGCCGCGGCGAAGCAGGTGCTTTGCATCACTCATAACGCGCGGATCGCGGCGGCGGCGGCCACGCATTTCGCTATCGTCAAAAACGTGCGCCAGGACCGGACGATCACCGGCGCGCGTGAATTGACCAACGCCGAGCGCGCCAGGGAACTGGCGCGGATGATGGGAGGGGACGAAGCGGCCCGCCGCATGGCGGAACAGCTGTTGCCCTCAGGTTAATATATCGTTTTTTGGAAAGGATGGAAAAAAATTGTCACAAAATCCTTTGAGTCATTACACGGAACAGACGGTCATCGGCGGTTATGACGTTGACGCGAGCGGCCACTGGAGCGCGGCCGCCATGCTGCGCCAGATGAGCCTGACCGCCCAGCGTCATTGTCAGCTGGTCGATCCGGATAATATAGTCCTGACCCGGTACGGTCTCTTTTGGGTGCTTATGCGGGCGCGGGCGGAATTAAACCGCGGCCCGGCGGAAGGGGAAAAAATAGAGGTGGAGACGACGGCCAGCGCGGAAAAAGGAAAAATATTCAACCGGTCTTTTCTTTTCCGGGGGGAAAAAGGCGAACAGATCGGCGCCGCCTCGACGGTCTGGCTCCTGCTCAATCTGACGACGAGAACCATAGGCCGCCTGCCGGACGATTCCGGTCTCGCGCATTATGTGGCCGCTGATTTTACCTGGCCCACCGCCGCCCCGAAAGCGATCCGCGGCGACTGGCCCGTGACGGAAACGCGGTTCCGCCGGGTGCAGTATTCCGACCTGGACATGAACCGGCATATGAATAACGCCCGCTATATGGAGTGGGTGACGGATCTGCTTGGGTTTCCCCGGATGAAGTCCACTTTTTTGCAGGAATTCCAGATAAATTATTTGAAGGAAGCTGTTTGGGACATAGAGATGGAGCTGACCTTGATGGAAAAAGACGGCGCTTTTTGCGTCCGCGGCAAAGACGGGGCCGGCGGGCCCACTCTGTTTGAGGCTTGCGGCCGGGTCGCGGCCGGATAGGAGAAGAAAGTGCGGGGGAAAATCAGCGTCGTTCTGGCGGACGACAACCGGGAACTCGTGGGCATATTGCAGGAATATATAGAAAACCAGGCGGATATGCGCCTGGCGGGCAAAGCGTATAACGGCAACGACGCGCTTACTTTGATTGAGCTGGAAAAACCGGATGTGGTCATCCTTGATATAATCATGCCGCATATGGACGGGCTGGGCGTTCTGGAGCGCCTGGCCGAGACGCCCCTGAAGCCGCGGATCATCGTCCTCACTTCCTTCGGGCAGGAGACCATGACCCAAAGAGCCGTGCAAATGGGAGCGGATTATTATGTATTGAAGCCTTTTGACCTGGAAACGCTGGGAAAACGCATCCGCCAGCTAACCGATCCCGCGGACGAAAACGCGGCGTTTGGGCGGCGTCAGCCCTGGGGAGCGGAGGCGGGGGACGCGCCGGCGGAGATCGGAGCGGATAAAGAAAAAAACGAAGCGCGCAATCTGGATATGGAAGTTACGAAAATGATCCAATTCATGGGGGTGCCGCCTCATATAAAAGGTTACCGCTATCTGCGCGACGCGATCGTCGCCGTGGCAAAAAACATGAACTTACTCAGCGGCGTCACCAAGGAACTCTATCCGATGATTGCCAAGCAGTACGGCACGACGCCCAGCCGGGTGGAACGCGCCATCCGCCACGCGATTGAGCTGGCCTGGGACAGGGGAAATACGGATTTTTTGAACCGTTTTTTCGGTTATACTTTGAATTTTGAGCGGGGCAAACCGACTAATTCGGAATTCATCGCCATGGTCGCGGATAAAATGCGCGTTATCTAATCCGCATCTAATCCGCGCCCGAGGTCGCGCCCGGCAAAGTGACGACGACGGCGGAACCGCCGCCGGTAACGCTCGTCGCCAGCACGTCGCCGCCATGTACGGCGGCGACGTGCTTGACTATGGAGAGTCCCAGGCCCGTGCCGCCCGTTTTCAGGGAGCGGGAAGGCTCCAGGCGGTAAAACCGCTCAAATATTCGCTCCCGCTGCTCAGGCGGAATACCGACGCCCGTATCCCGCACCGCTATCTCCACTTCCTGCGCCCGCGCGGTCACGCTGACTTCCACTTCCCCGCCCGGACGATTGTATTTTATGCCGTTATCCACCAGATTATACAACATCTCATAGAGCAAAGAGCGTTTGCCCGTCACCAAACCGCCGCCTTCGGCCCGCAGGGAGACGGACGCCGCCGCCGCTCCCGGCGCCAGCGCCGCCACGACTTCGGCCGCGATCTCCCCCATTTCCACTTCTTCCCTCCCCGTCAGCCCCGCTTTCCCGTTTTCGTCCAAGGATGAAAGCAAAAGCATATCTTCGATCAGAGCGATCAGACGCGCCGCCTCCGTGTGAATTCTGCCGGCAAACACGACAGTGTCCGCCGGGGAGACCTGTCCGCCCGCCAGCATTTCCGCGTAACCGGAAATATTTGTCAGCGGGGTTCTCAATTCATGCGACACGTTGGCCGTGAACTCGCGGCGAAGTTTTTCCGTCCCCGCCTGCGCCGTGATGTCCAGAAGCAGAATCATAGCGCCGCCGCCGGCCGCCGGCCGGCAGTAAACCCGCCAAACCGCGTTTTCCCGCCGCAGCTCCCCTTCCCCGCCTTCACCGGCCAGCGCCGCCCGCGCCAGGGCCGGCAGGGGCAGATCCCGCGCCAGTTCCAGAAAATTGCGGCCGCGCATATCGCCGCTCGCCCCGAAAAGCGTCAGCGCGCTCCGGTTGGCCAGGACGATCCCGCCCGTCTTATTCAGCAAAATCAGCCCTTCCTCCATATTGCCCATTATGGCGTCCATCGTCTCCGTCCGCGCCTGCAACTGGGCGAGCTGTTCCGCGATATGTTCGCGTTGCCGGGCGATCGTGCGGACAAAAGGCGCTATTTCGTCATAGACCGCCGCCGCCCCCCCGTCCGCCGCCGCGCTGTTCAGAGGGGCGATAACGCGGCGCGTCAGTCTCCCCGCCAATACATAAGCGAGAACGGCCGTGCAGACCGCCGCCGTCGCCGCCGCGGGCAAAGCGCCGGTAAAAACGGCTGCGATCTGTCTGGAAGTTTTTGCCAATCGCAACACAGCGCCGTCGCTCAGGCGGACGGCGTAATAATATGTTTCTTCTCCCTGCGTGAGGGAAAACCGCACGCGTTCCCCCGCCCCCACCGCGAAAGCGTCCCGTACCTCCGGCCTGTCGCCGTGATTGTCCAGAGCGGCCGCCTCCCTCTCATTATCGTATAAAACCGTCCCGTCCGGCCCGATCAAAGTCAGGCGCGCGCCGGCCAACTGCGCCGCCGGCAAAGACCCGCGCTCCAGATTCCGCAGTCCGGCCGCCTGTTCCTTCAGTTCCGCCCGCGCCGCCCCGCTTATGGCCAGATAATACACCAGACAGAGCAAGATGGAGACCGCCAGTACGGAGACGGCGGCCACCAGCAAAAAACCGCGGAATATTTTTCCCTTCACCCGTTTGCCTCCAGTTTGTAGCCGACTCCGCGCACCGTTTTGATCATACCGCTCATATTTCCCAATTTGCGCCGGATGGAACGGATGTGCATATCCACCGTCCGGCTCTCCCCCTCAAAATCGAAGCCCCAAACCCGTTCCATCAGCATATCTCTGGTCAAAACCAGCCCCGCGTTGCGCAAAAGGCACTCCAGCAAAGCGAACTCCTTGTGCGTCAGCGTCAGCGCCAGCCCGTCCGCCAGCACGGTATGGCGCTCCGGCGAGAGCGTCAGGCCGCCGCTGCTGAAAACCGCGCCCCGCCCCGGCTCGTCCGGGGCGCGGCGCAATACGGCCCGGACGCGCGCCACCAGTTCCATGACGGAAAAAGGTTTGGTCACATAATCATCCGCGCCCAGATCCAGGCCCTTGATGCGGTCATATTCCCCTCCTTTGGCCGTCAGAATGATGACCGGCAAATTCCGGGTCGCCTCCAGCCGGCGCAAAACGCCCAATATGCTGAGGCCGTCCTCGCCCGGCAGCATGAGATCAAGCAGAATCAGCCGCGGCGCAGTTTTTTTCAGCCGCGAATAAAATTCTTCCGCCCCGGCAAAACCCTCCGTCTCGAAACCGGCGTTTTGCAGGGCGTAACACAAAAGCTCCCGTAAATTGTCGTCGTCTTCCACAATATAGATTAATTGCATAAATATTCCATATAACCTTACAACAATTGTTTATTCTTACGCCGGCCCGTGAGGAAAAATATGACCCACTCCGCGATATTGCAGGCGTGATCGCCTATCCGCTCAAAATACTTGGCGATTTGCATCAGATCAAACGCCTGTTCCCCGTTGGCGGCGTCCGCGTGCACGAGCTGAATGAGTTCCGCCCGGATAGCAAAATACAGGCCGTCCACTTCGTCGTCGCTTTTAATGACGGCCAGCGCCAGTTCCGGGTCTTTGCGCACATAAGCGTCAATGCTCCGCGTCACCATGCCGGTCGTGGCGCTCGCCATCCGCGGGATGCGCTCGATTTTTTTGATATAGGGCTGGCCGATGAGCGCCAGACATATTTCCGATATATCGGTCGCGTGATCGCCGATGCGCTCCATATCCGTGACTATCTTCAGCGCGGTGGAGATCTGGCGGAAATCACGCGCCACCGGCTGCCGGGCCAATAAAAGCCGCAGGCACAGGGACTCGATCTCTTTTTCCTTGTCGTCGATCTGATTGTCGCCGCTGATCACCGCCTCGGCGATCTCCCGGTTTTGCTCCGCCAGCGCCCGCGCGGCCTCGGCGATCGCGGCCTCGATCATTGCGCCCATTTCAATCAGGCTATTGTTCAGTTCCGTCAATTCCGCCTCAAAACGCCGCATTATCCGAACCTCCCGGTCACATAATCCTCCGTGCGCTTATCCCGCGGCAAAGAGAATATTTTTTTCGTATGGTCATATTCTATCATTTCCCCCAGGAGAAAAAACGCCGTTTTGTCGCTGATGCGCGTCGCCTGCTGCATATTATGAGTCACAATGATGATACAATAATCTTTCTTCAGCGTCAGCAACAATTCCTCTATTTTGCCAGTGGAAATCGGATCCAGCGCGCTCGTCGGCTCGTCCAGCAAAAGCGCTTCCGGCGTGACGGCCAAAGCTCTCGCTATGCAGAGCCGCTGCTGCTGCCCGCCGGAAAGACCGAGAGCGGATTTGCGCAGCCGGTCTTTTACCTCGTCCCAAATGGCGGCGGCCCGCAGCGTTTTTTCCACTGTCTCGTCCAGGGCAAGCCGCGACTTGATTCCGTGCGCGCGGGGGCCGAAGGCGATATTGTCGTATACGCTCATAGGAAAAGGATTCGGTTTTTGAAAAACCATCCCCACCCGCCGCCGCAGTTCGTTTACGGGCAGCTCCGTGTAAATATCCTGCCCGCGCAGACGGGCGTCGCCCGAAATCCGGCAGCCCGGAATCAGATCGTTCATCCGGTTCAGGGTTTTGAGCAAAGTCGATTTACCGCAGCCGGACGGGCCGATCAGGGCAGTGATTTCCGCGTCAGCCGCCGCCAGACTGACTTCTTTCAGCGCCTGAAAATTTCCGTACCAAAGATTGAGCGCGGCGATGTCAAATACGTTCATGCCCCGTTTCTCCCTACCCGCCCGGCCAGCCGGGCCGCGGCCGCGTTGACGGCGATCACCACGATCAGCAGCGTCGCCGCCGTGGCAAAACCCTCGTTCGTATGCAGGCCCTCGCGCGTCAGCGCGTACATATGGACGGACAAAGTGCGAACGGAAGAAAAAACGTCAACCAGAGGCGGCCCCGTCTCGGCGAAGGGCATTTGCGCCACCGTGCCGGCCGTGTAGATCAGCGCCGCCGTCTCCCCCACTATGCGGCCGACGGCCAGAATAACCCCGGCCAGCACGCCGGGGGCCGCCGCCGGCAGCACGATGCGGAACACCACCCGCAATTTGCCGGCTCCGAGGGCGAAGGCCCCCTCCCGGTAAGAATCCGGCGTGGCAAGCAGCGCTTCCTCACTCGCGCGCATGATGAGCGGCAGAATCATGACCGTCAAAGTGAAAACCCCGGCCAGCAGCGAAAACCCCCAGCCGAGATAAGTGACAAAGAACAACATGCCAAAAAGGCCGTGTATAATGGAAGGTATTCCGGCCAAGGTTTCAGTGGCCAGGCGGATCATACGCACTACCTTACGGCCGCGCCGGGCGTACTCCGCCAGATAGACGGCGGCGCCCAGCCCGAAAGGCAGCGCCAGGGCCAGCGCGAATACCGTCATATATACCGTGCTGACCAGCGCGGGCAGGAGGGAGACGTTCACGCTGTTGTACACGGGGGAAAAGAGCGACGGCTTCAGATATGGCGCGCCGCGCCAGACGATAAATCCGACAATATAAATCAGAACGGCGCACATAAGCAGCGCCGCTCCCCAGGTCAGCGCTCCCAGGAATATTTCGGAAAATTTTCTATTATTTTTCTGAAAAGATATTTTCATCTGCTACTCCTGTTCAGAGCGGAAAAACACAGATTTATCAGCAAAATAAAAACGAAAAGCACAACTCCGGTCGCGATAAGAGCCTCCCGGTGCAATTCGGCGGCGTAGCCCATCTCAATCACTATATTGGCTGTCATGGTGCGGACGCCCTGAAAAATGGAATGAGGCAGCCGGGGCTGATTGCCGGCTACCATGATGACCGCCATTGTCTCCCCTACCGCCCGGCCCACGCCCAGCACCGCCGCCGCCAGTATACCGGAACGGGCGGCCGGAACGACCACCCGGAACACGGAATGATAATGCCCGGCCCCCAGCGCCAGCGCCCCTTCATAATACGGTTCCGGAACGCTGCGCAGCGCGCTCTCGGCGATAGTGGCCACAGTCGGCAGGATCATGACGCCGAGCAAAATCCCGGCGGACAGGATGCTGGCGCCCAAATGGGGTACAAGGGCCGCCATGCCGAAATAACCGTAGACGACGGAAGGGATGCCGGCCAATAGATTCACCCCCGGTTTCAACACCCGGTAGAGCCGGGGCGGGCAGACTCTGGCCAGAAAAACGGCCGCGAGCAGCCCCACCGGCGCGCCCACGATGAGAGCGGTCGCCGTGACGTAGAAACTGCCGGCGATCATGGGCAGGATACCGAAAAGCGGCGGCGCGTCGGAAGGGGACCATTCCCGCCCCAGCAAAAAATCAAACAGGCCGATCTTGGCCAGAGCCGGCAAACCGTTGACCAGAAGAAAAAGGCTTATGAGCAAGACCGCCAAAACGGAGACAAGCGCCGTCAGGAAAAAGACGGCGCGCATAACTGATTCGCTGGTCATCCGCTTATATTTCATCCCAATACTGGATTTCCCCGGTAAAAATGGCTTTTACCTGTTCTTTGCTCAGATCGCTCAGGGGATTGCTTTTGTTTACGACGACCGCGATGCCGTCAATGGCTATTTTCACCGGCGTTAATTCCGCCGCCTCGCTTTCCCGCAAGTCGCGGCTGGACATGGCTATATCGCAGACGCCGTCCATCGCCGCCGTCAGGCCGGCGGAAGAATCGCCCATCTGTATTTCAATCGTCGCGCCCGGATTGACGATTTGATAGGCTTCCGCCAGTTTTTCCATCACGGGGGTCACAGAGGACGAACCGGCGACGACGATCTTGCCGGCCGGCTGTCCGCTCTGATAGGAAGAATCAGGCTCAAGGGCGATATAATTATTGGCCGCCACCACCGACTGCCCGTCCGCGGACATGATATAGCCGATGAAATCGGCCGCCAGTTCCGCCGGCGCGCCTTTGGTCGCGATAATAAAGGGCCTGGCGATGGCGTAAACCCCGTCTTTTACATTAGCGGCCGTCGCCGCCGCTCCATCGACGGAAACCGCTTTGACCGAATCGTTCAAGGAACCCAAAGATACGTAGCCGACGCCGTTCGCGTCGGCGGCTACGCTGACCAGCATGACTTCCGTCTGGTTAGCGATGACCGCTTCTTTTGTCGTCAGGTCTTTTCTGGAACCGTCCGCTTCCCTCAGCTCAATCCCGAAAAGTTCAATGAACGCGCCGCGCGTGCCGGAACCGTCCTCGCGCGAAATGACCGTTATCGCCCCGGCCGCCCCGCTTTCCCCTCCGGCCGGCGGCGTCTGAGCGCCCTGACCGACCGGCGCGCCGCAGCCCGCCGCCAGAAGAACAACAGCCAAAATCAGAGTCGCCGCCCAACCAAGCTTTTGCATAAAGAATCCTCCTTCATCGCGTTTGAGTTTTCCGGGTTCATTCTAGCCCCCGCGTGTCAACAAAAGATTGTTTTCAGGTAAAGAACAGGTAAAATTCTCAAAAAGCGGCGCAGGCGGCGCTATAGGCCCTTCAGCGGGCGCGGGGGCAAAAGGGGGCCGAATTTGTATAATCTCATATTTTAAGCGGGGAGTTCAGGCCTTTTTGAAAATAATAGCTCCCGGCGTCCCGAATAAAGAGGAACTAAAGCTTAACGTTAGCTGAACTATAAAGTCGAAAATAATTTTTTATTTTTATTGGCAAAATATTGAGAGATATGATATAATGATTTCTACAATTAATGCTTAGGAGGATGGACACTTTGAAACTGAAGGAAAAGACATACAAGAAATTTGTTGACTTTTTCGCGGAAACGGCTCAGCGCAACCAGAACTCAGCCTTTGAGGTGGCTTATGCCGATATTCAAAGAGGCACGGGCGCGGCCAGCATCACGATGAAAAAAGCTCTGCAAGTGTTGGTGGAGGACGGGGTGATTGATACCAGGCCCGGACGCAACAGCCGTTATGTTCAGGTTACTTATCAGCAGGAACCGCCGGAAGCCAACGAGGCGGAAGCGCAGAGCGAACCGGAAACCGGCGTGTTAGCGGAATTATTGCATGTGGCGGACAATCTGCGTCAGAGATTGCGGACGCTGGAAATTCAGGCGGCTAATCTGCAAGAGAGATTGGCGTACCTCGAAGACAAAAAATAAGAGCTTCTTAAAACAGTCAATTGGATATCAGTTTCTCTGGATTAACATAACTCAACTGTTTATAATCCCGCGCCGGGGATTATTTTAGCGTGTCTCTTTCCGCAGGGGACGCCGCCTTCGGCGTCCCGCTTATAAATGCGTACACGTCAGGCTTGGAAAAACGCCGCGATATTTTGCGGCGCCGGAGACAACCGCAGGTGATTTGTCACCCGCAGGTTTTTCTGTTAAACTGTATTAAGCCGGCGTTATTTGTAATGCCGGAAATCTAAGGCGGAGGATTATTCGCATGGGAGAAACTCTTACTCACAAAATACTGGCCGCTCATCTCACCGAAGGCAAACTGGGCGGCGGCGGGGAAATAGGCGTCAGGATCGATCAGACCTTGACGCAGGACGCCACGGGCACGATGGCCTATCTGCAATTTGAGGCGATCGGCCTTCCGCGCGTCCGCACCGAGCTTTCCGTGAGCTATATCGACCACAACACCTTGCAGAACGGTTTTGAAAACGCGGACGATCACGCTTTTCTCCAAAGCGCCGCCGCGCGTTTCGGGCTTTATTTTTCCCGCGCCGGCAACGGCATCTGTCATCAGGTGCATTTGGAGCGTTTCGGCGCGCCGGGCAAAACCTTGCTGGGGGCGGACAGCCACACGCCCACGGGCGGAGGGCTTGGGATGCTGGCCATCGGCTCCGGCGGCCTTGACGTGGCGGTGGCGATGGGCGGCGGCTCTTTTTACCTGAATGACCCGCAGGTCGTACTGGTGCGGCTGGAGGGCGCCTTGCCTCCCTGGACTTCAGCCAAGGATATTATCTTGGAAGTGCTGCGCCGCGTGAGCGTCAAAGGGGGCCTGGGCAAAATTTTCGAGTACGGCGGGCCGGGCGCGGCGGCGCTCACAGTGCCGGAACGCGCGACCATCACCAATATGGGCGCTGAACTCGGCGCCACTTCGTCGATTTTTCCCAGCGACGAGCAGACCCGGCTTTTCCTGCGCGCGCAAAAACGGGAAAAGGACTGGCGCCCGCTCGCCCCGGATCCGGACGCCGCATACGCGGAAACGATCGTCGTCGATCTGAACGCGCTCCAACCTCTCGCCGCCCGGCCGCATATGCCGGATCTGGGGGAGACGGCGGCCGCGTTGGCCGGGACGCCCGTCCAGCAGGTCTGTATCGGCTCCTGCACCAACTCCTCTTACCGCGACCTCATGACCGCCGCCGCCATCCTCAAAAGGCGAACCGTTCATCCGGCCGTCAGTCTGGTCATAGCGCCCGGTTCGCGTCAAACCCTGACAATGCTAACGGAGAGCGGCGCTCTCACCAGCCTGCTGGACGCCGGCGCCCGCGTGTTGGAACCGGCCTGCGGGCCATGTATAGGCATGGGGCAGGCGCCCGCTTCCGGCGCGGTGTCGCTCCGGACATTCAACCGCAATTTTGCCGGGCGCAGCGGCACGACCGACGCCGGAGTTTATCTCGTAAGCCCGGAAACAGCCGCCGCTTCCGCTTTAAGCGGCGTTATCACGGATCCGCGCGCTTTGGGCGCACCGCCGGTCATAGCCGCGCCGGAATTTTTCCGCGTGGAGGACTCGCTGATCATCCCGCCCGGCGATCCGGCGACGCCGATCACACGCGGGCCGAATATCAAGCCCCTGCCCATAGCGCCGCCCCTGGCGGAAACTTTGCTCCTGCCCGTTATCGTCAAGCTGGGCGACAATATCACCACCGACGATATCATGCCGGCCGGAGCCAAGGTGCTGCCGCTCCGCTCCAATATCCCGGCTATGGCCGAGTATGTATTCGCGCCGGTCAGCGCCGGTTTTGCCGCTAAAGCCAAAGCCGCCGGCGCATGCGCCGTAGCCGCCGGCCTGAACTACGGCCAGGGCTCCAGCCGGGAACACGCCGCTCTCGCGCCTATGTATCTCGGCGTCCGCGCCGTGCTGGCCCGGAGTTTCGCCCGTATTCACCGGGCCAACCTGATCAACAGCGGCGTTTTGCCGCTCATTTTTGCCGGGGACGCTGATTTTGAGCGGTTGCAGGCGGGTCAGACCTTGAAATTGACTGATCTCGCCGCGGCGGTGACCGGAAACGATCCGTTCCCGGCTTTGATCGTCGAAACAGGCGAAACGATCAGGCTGCGGCACGATTTGTCCGAGCGGCAGAAACGGCTTATTCTCGCCGGCGGCCTGCTAAACGCCGTCCGGCAGTGAAGCCAGCAGTTCCAGTAACTGCGCTTCCGTTTTTTCCCAAGGGCCGTCGTTCCAAATGACGGCGTCCGCCCGCTCTACTTTGGCGGCGAGAGGCATCTGGGCGCTCATGCGCGACTCGACTTCCGCCGCCGTCAGCCCGCTCCGCTCCATCGCCCGCCGGATCTGCTGCTCCGGCATGGCGTACACGACCCAAACAGCGTCCACATTATCCGCAAGCCCTTTTTCATAAAGAAGAGGCACGTCGTAAATCAAAACCGGCGCGCCTTTTTTTTCCGCCGCCGCTACCGCCGCCAGCCATTTGGCCCGGAGCGCCGGATAGAGGATATTTTCCAGCCGTCGCAACGCTTCCGGGTCGGCGAAGACCAGTTTTCCCATCTGCCGCCGGTCGATTCCGTCCGTCCCCAGGCATTGCGGGCCGAATTGAGCGACGATCCGCTCCCGCGCTGTTGGATCGTCGTAAAGGGCGTGAATTTCCCGGTCGGCGTCAAATATTTCCAGTCCGCGCCGCCTGAGCCAGGCGGCGACGCTGCTTTTTCCGCTGGCAATGCCGCCGGTCAACCCGATTATATACATTTTCTCACCCCGGCAGTTTTAAATCCCCGTCTCTGATCCAGCCGAGCCTGCGCAGCGGCGCCGCTACGAGCGGCGTCAGAACCGCCGGCAGAACGAAACAGACCAAAACAAGGCCCAGCCACATTCGCGGGCTGTTCGGCGTCGCCGCCATGACGCCGAACGGCCCGACGAGACCGCAGGTACCCATGCCAGCTCCGGCGGGAATATTTTCCAGTTGAAAAATGACCGTGGCGACCGGCCCGGTGACGGCCGAAACCACAGTCGGCGGTATCCAGATGAGCGGGTTTTTTATGATATTGCCCATTTGCAGCATGGAAGTGCCCAGCCCTTGAGCGATCAGGCCGCCCCAGCGGTTTTCCCGAAAACTCATGACGGCGAAACCGATCATTTGGGCGCAGCAGCCGGCCGTGGCCGCGCCGGCCGCGACGCCGCCCAGACTGAACATGAGACAGAGAGCGGCGCTGCTGATGGGCAGCGTCAGAGCCATGCCCACCAGGACGGAAACGATCACGCCGACCCACAGCGGTTCCAGTTCCGCCGCTGTCATGATCAGGGCGCCCAGCCCGGTCATGACGGCGGATACGCCGGGGCCGGCGAATTGGGCGACGGCGGCGCCGGTCAGCAAAGTAACCGCCGGCGTCACTATAATATCCACCTTGGTCTCTTTGGAAACGATTTTGCCGCATTCCGCGGCGACTATAGCCGCCACAAACGAGCCGACCGGCCCGCCCAGCGCGTAGCCGGCGTGACCGACGGCGGCGGCGCTGAAAAGGACGAGGGGCGGCGCTTTGAGAGCGTGAGCGACAGCGAGACCCAGCGCGGCCCCGGTCACGCTTTTGGCAAAATCAGCTGTTTCCGTCAGGAAAACAGCCGCCGCCGCTCCCAGCCTGTGGTCGGCCAGCGCGGAGACCCCTATTTTTTCGCCCAGCGTAGCAAAAATAGTCCCGATGAGTAACGAGGCAAAAAGCCCCAGCGCCATGGCGCTCATCGCGTCTACCAGGTAAATTTTTACAGAAAGCTCGACGCCTTTCTTGCGCAAAAAACCTTTGCCGGTCATCGGCGGTTAATGTTCAGCCGCGCCGCCGTCCGGGCGGGCAAGAACGGCGCTGAGCAGGGCGTAAAGATCCCCGGCCGCGCGGGCCGACGTTTCCAGCACTTCTTCCATCGTCAGTTTTCGCTCCAGCACTCCGGCCGCCATATTGGTTACGCAGGAGATGCCGAGTACCTTCATTCCCCCGTGATTCGCCACTATGACTTCCGGCACGGTGGACATGCCGACGAGATCAGCGCCGATAGCGCGCAAATAGCGGATTTCCGCCGGCGTCTCAAAACTCGGCCCCGGTACGGCCGCGTAAACGCCTTCCTGCCCCTGCCGCCCCATTTCCTTCAGTACGGCCAGCGCTTCCGCCCGCCAGTTTTTGTCGTAGGCGTAGGTCATATCCGGAAAACGCGGGCCTAAAAAATCCAAATTCCGGCCGCGCAACGGGTTGACGCCGAGCAAATTGATATGGTCGCGCATGATTACCAGCTGGCCGGGCTTATAGCTCTCGTTAATCCCGCCGGCCGCGTTGGTGACGATGAGCTTTTTCACGCCGAGAACTTCCATCAGGCGCGCGGGGAAAGTCACTTCCTCCATGTCGTAGCCTTCATAGTAATGGAGACGGCCCTGCATCACCATCGCGTATTTGGGGCCGCAGTTGCCCAGGGCCAAATTGCCCTTATGCCCCGGCGCGGTCGGCAGCGGAAAACCGGGAATATCCTCATAGGGGATAATCGTCCGCTCCGTCATATTTTCAACAAATTTTCCCAGGCCGGAACCGAGAATGACTCCCAGATCCGGCGTCCGCGCCAGTTTCTTTTCCACGGAACTCCTGGCCACGTTCAGCCGCGCCGTTATTTTTTCCTCTGTCAGCATAAATTAATTAGTCGAGCCGGTCTCGACACTCCTTTCCCCGCAGTTCTGTTATTTGTTTTGCCCGCGGATGCGCCCGGCGGAACACTTCCCGCAGACGCCGCCCCGTCAAATGCGTATAGATTTGCGTTGTTGATATATCCGCGTGTCCGAGCATTTCCTGCACGAATCTGAGGTCGGCCCCGCCGTCCAGAAGGTGGGTGGCGAAACTGTGCCGGAACAGATGCGGATATAAAGATACGTCCAATCCCGATTTTTGCCCCCGGTTTTTGACTATTTTCCAGACTCCCTGCCTGGTCAGCACCCGGCCGCGCGCGTTCAAAAAAAGGCTGTCCCGTTCCGCGGCGGTGGGACGGGGATTTTTTGCGAGCAGCGCGGCCCGGCCCGCTTCGCTGTAAGCGGCCAGGCTTTTCAGCGCCGGTTCGCCCAGGGGCGCCAGTCTTTCCTTGCCGCCTTTGCCCCGGCAACGCAAATAACCGAACTCAAACGATATGTCGTTCATACTGAGTCCGATAAGCTCAGACACGCGTAAGCCGCTGCCGTAAAGGACTTCCAGGATCGCGTTGTCGCGCAGGGCCGTCGGTTTCCGGCTTGTATCCGGCCGGAGCAGGCGTTCGGCTAGCGCCGGCGTCAGCACCTCCGGCAGCGTTGCTTCCGCCTTGGGGTTCACGAGATAGAGCGTCGGGTCGTCTTCGCGGATTTGTTCATCGGCCAGATAGCCGAAAAAACTTTTCAGCGCGGCGACGCAACGCGCCGCCGAGCGGTTGGCCGCTCCCCGCCGCCGGAACTCCGCCAGAAATGTCATCAGGTCGGAAGGAGCGCATTCGACCGCCTCGATTT
>JAIRRL010000088.1 GCA_031255985.1 Gracilibacteraceae bacterium | reverse complement strand
AAAATCCCGTCTTTTCATGGCGCCGCCGCCCCGCCGTCGTGACAATCCCAGCAATAAGGATCCACCGCCGCGTAATTATGACAGGCGTCGCAAAACTCCGCCCGGTTGGAGTGACATTGGAGACAGCTTTCATCCAGGCTGAGGGTGAAAATCTCGCCGCCGCTGTTTATATATTCCAGCCGCCCCTCGCGCACGGCCTGATCGCGCCATTCGTTGAGCAGGCGCATGTGTTCGGCCCGCATATAGGCCGCGTCCTCTACGCAGCGCGGTTCGGCCAGTTGGCTGATCACAGGCGTATCCAGGCTCAGGAGCGGGGCGCCCTCCGCCCGCCCTATACTCAGCCAGAAAGGCGCCGTCGCCAGCAGACAGAAAACGAGCAGAAAGGCAATGATTCTTCCGCCTTTATACATCCGCTTCATCCTCCTTTACCGGTAAATCGTCACTGCGCAGATCCAGCGTCCGCTCGATTTCACCATCCAGCACCAGGGCGTTGCCGAGCAGTTCATGCACGCCCATGACTTTGACGCCGGGAACCCAATAATCCATCAGCGCCGGCAGCGAGGCCCGGTCCAGGGCGCAAACATTGGCCAGGACATTGACCCCGTGCTTTTCTCTGACATATTTTACCGCGTTGGCCCGGGGAAACCCGCCTCTGAGGCGAAGCTCCATGTTTTCACCGGCGTTCAGGCCGGCGCCGCTGCCGCAGCAAAAGGTTTTTTCCCGGATGGTGTCTTCCGGCATTTCAAAAAAATTATTGCAAATCCGGCTCAGGATATAGCGCGGTTCTTCCAGCAGGCCCATCCCCCGCGCCGTGTTGCAGGAATCATGGTAAGTGACGGTTAAATGATCGTTGCGGCTTTTATCGACCGTGATCTTGTTGTGATAAAGCAAGTCGGCGGTAAACTCGGCGATATGCACCATTTTAGTCGAAGCCGCGTTGGTAAATTTTGTGCCGGTGATCGGGGAAACCGGCAGTTCCAGAAAATCAGCCGGACCGTTCCAGGTATCCATATATTGGTGAACCAGGCGCCACATATGCCCGCATTCCCCGCCTAAAATCCATTTGACCCCCAGCCGCCTGGCCTCGGCGTATATTTTGGCGTTGAGCCTTTTCGCCGTTTCATTGGAGGTAAAAAAACCGAAATTACCGCCCTCGGAAGCATAGGTGCTCATCGTGTAATCCAGGCCCAGCTGCTCAAACAGCATCAGATAACCCATGCAGGTGTAAGTCCCCGGCTCGGCGTACAGATCGCCGGAGGGGGTGACAAAAAGTATCTCCGCTCCCTTGCGGTTAAAAGAAGGTTCGATATGGCGGCCGGTGATCGTCTCGATATCTTCCAGCAGAAACTCTATATTGCTCATGATCGTCTGCGGTTCCAGGCCCACATGGTTGCCGGTCATGAAACAATTGGCCACCGGGCCGGAAATCCAGTCGGTATTCAGGCCCAAAAGATTCAGCAGTTCGCGCCCCATCAGCGTGATCTCCGCCTGATCAATGCCGTATGGGCAGAACACAGAACAGCGGCGGCATTCGGTACATTGAAAAAAATAGTACCACCACTCCTTGAGTACGTCTACGGTAAGATCGCGGGCCCCGGCCAGGCGGCCAAGCAGTTTGCCCGCCCCGGTAAAATACCGGCGGTAGACCGAGCGCAGCAGTTCCGCCCGGAGAACGGGCATATTTTTTGGATCGCCCGATCCCATATAAAAATGACATTTATCCGCGCAGGCGCCGCAGCGCACGCAAATATCCAAAAAAAGGCGGAAGGAGCGGTATTTTTTCATCCGGTCGGCAATGCCTTCGATGACCGTGCCCTGCCATTCGGGCGGCAGCCGCCAGTCCTCGTCCGCCGGCGACCAGTCGCGGGCGTTGGGGAAACCCATCACTTCCAGGTTTTTCCCCCTGGCCCCGTAGCAGTAAGTCCCCGGCCGCATATCGACCGGCGTATCCATCCAGTCGGCGGCGGGCGGGCTATAGTCAAAATCGAGCATTTCCGCCGGTTTTGGCGGTTTTGGCGCTTTTGCAGCCATTTTATATCACTCCGTTTCCAACGGCAAGCCGGCTTTACGCATTTTTTCCCGGAACTGATCCTCGTATTCGGCGTAACTGTGGGTTTCGACCGGGTAATTCCAGGGATTGACGTGCCGGACGGCGCGGCTGTTGTTGATCATATTGCGGGTGGGGCTGAGAAAGACGCCGCCCGCGTGCATGAGCTTGCTCCAGGGGAAATAGGCAAAAAGACAGGAGACGAGAAATAGATGAATATAGAAGATCACGCCGATGGAAAGCTGGCCGGGCGCAGGCGGCCGGAAAGTGACCAGGCCCATCGTCAGGGCTTTGACCGCGTGAATATCGACTTTGAAGAAGTAGCGCGTCAAAATGCCGCTGCCGGCCGCGGCCAAAAGGAGCAGGAGGGGAAAATAATCGGCGGGCCGGGAAATATACCTGACGCCGGGCGCGACGACGCGGCGGAGGAAAAGGTAAGTCAAGGCGACCGTCAAAGTCGCGTCGGTAATATAGAGCAAGGGCGCGCCGACCTGAAGGAAATTGTCCGCGGCTTCCAGACCCTGAATCACGGCCGGCGTCGGATTTAAAAACAGGCGCAGATGCCGGAGCAGTACGATCAGCATCGACCAGTGAAAGACCAGACCGCCCAGCCACAGCCATTTCGCCGAGCCGAAGCCGAAGACCGGGCCGCGTTTTTCCGTTTTGCTGTTGCGAAAAAGGGAGCGAAAGAGGAAAATCTCCAGGAGCATCCGCCCCAATACCTGCAATCCAGTGGATGGATTTTCCAATTTATCCTGTTTAATCCAGGAGAGGGTTTTCTGCTGGCCGCAGGTGGTGGGTATCCGGAAAGGCGTCGCCGACATGCCCCATCTGACGACGCGGCAGACAAAACCGATCAGGAAGAGGGCAAAGGCCAGGTAGGGAATGACAACGCCGAACAGCGTTTGCAGGCCGAAAACCCCCGCGCCCGCCCAGGCGAGCAAAATCAGGGCGGCGACCGCCAGACAGGAGGACCAAATCTTCATACCGCATCCCTCCTGTACAGTCTTTTCATTTCCGCTACGCGAATGTCGGCAATCCGTTGCCGCTGATCCGCGTACAGTTCAAAAGCCGTCAGCATGATCCCGTCGATCCGGCGTTCGAGCTTGCGCAGCTCGGCCGCCCAAATCATGGCCCCGTCGCCGCCGGTCAGTTCCGCGCTGATAATATCTTTCAGCTCAAAGATAAAAGCCAGCGCCTCCCCCGGCCTGAGCGCCTGCACCGCTTTGAGCTGAATTATCTCGCTCAGGCTTTGCCGCGGCTCCGCCGGGGTTTCTCCCGGATTCTCCCCCGGATCTTCTCCCGTCAGCAGCCAGTGGAAAACAGCCGTCGCCGCCTGCTCGACCGCATAGGCGGCCGGGTTGGCAAACCGGCCGCCCCCGGCCCCGCCCGTGAAGGGATTCGTCTCGCTGGGGCCGGCGATCGCCCGGCGCCAGCGGTTTATAATATTTGTTTTTTTTGCTTGCAGTTCGTCGTAAATCGTTAATTGCATGAAAGAAGTCCCGTTCAAGACTCCGGAGCGCCGACCTTGCCTTTCAGCGCCACAAAAGTCGTCGTGATATAGAGATACTCGACCTTATCTTCCATGGAGAGTTCCTTGATTGCCAAATCGACAGCGCCCTTGGCCTCTCCGATCATTTTGGCGATATCCTTGCTTTTGGCTTTTTCCACCGTATCTAAATACTTTAAAACCTTTTCCTTGATCACCGGGTTTGCCGGGCCTTTGTCCATCGTTTTCACTCTCCTGACTGTTTAATACTCGAGTCGTCTACC
>JAIRRL010000227.1 GCA_031255985.1 Gracilibacteraceae bacterium | reverse complement strand
TCCGTTTTCAGGATGAGGCGGTTCTTCGCAATAACAACCTAAACCCCCTGGATCTCTGGGACGACGATATCGCCCTGGAACTGAGAACAGGCAATATGTACTATGAGGAAGAAACGTTGATCATCGGCGACCGGGAGGCGGTCGTTTCCCTGAATCCCGGCGCCTCCCTCCGCCTGACGCGCGACGCTTTTACAGTGCTGACGGGCGGGGCGGCGGTAAACAGCGAGCAAACTTTTGCCTGGCCCGCCGCGCTGGAGGTGCGCAATGAGACGAGTCTGAGCGTCGCGGGAACCTTGCGGCGAAACGGAGAAACAACAATCGACGGGCGGCTGGAGATTCACAGAGACGGGCGGCTGGAGATCGACCCGATTTCCGATTTGAGCGGCGGCGGCGTGATTCAAGTCGCCGGCGCCTGTGTTCTGGACGGCGGCCCCTTGGCCGTCGCCCCGGCCATCAACCTCGCCGCCGGCAGCGACGTTTATTTCATCGGTAAGCAACTCACCGGCCCTCAGGAAAACGGCGCCTTTTTCGACCTCGGCGGCAACGCGGTTTTAAGCTTGACCGGCGCGGGCGACTGCGAATTGAGCGGTCAGGCGGCAATAATCAACCAGTTTGCAGCGGATTTTGATTTGCACTTGAATAACGCTGTTTTGAGGATAACGGATATCTTTGACGATCCGGTTAAGCTGCGCGGGGTGACAGCCGAGGCTGAGACGGGCGCCGTCATTGAGCTTGGCGCCGAGGTAACGCTGATTATCACCGACCAGGTCGCAAGCGACGTGGAAATAATTGGAAAAACAGACTCCCGCCTGGAGTTTGAATCGGGAGGAGAGTGGAATGGAGCCGGTATCAATTTGATCTGGAACGACGAAGACAATGATTGGGAGCCGGCAATTTAATCGGCGCCGAACATTGCCGTCCACGCTTCGTTAAGCCTTGCCGCCGGCGCTTCCACGCTCCGGCGGCGGGTAACGGAGTAAAGCAGACAGAGTTCATTGGCGCGGCCGGTCAATTGGCTGACCGCGCGATGATAAACGGCCATTTGGGACGAGTATCTTTTCAGCAGGATGCTTTCCCAATGGGGAGAATTGATGATATCCGTTTTATAATCCAACAGAAACCTCCGCCCGTCGGCGGTCTCGCCCATGAGGTCTATGACCCCCTGTACCAGCACCGGCCCGGCCCGATGTTCCACCCGCAGGAGGAAAGGCGCTTCCCGCCGCAGATTCCGGCCGCGGAACAAATATAGGCCGAGATCGCCGTTCAGGCAGTCGCGCAGCAGGGCGTAATCCAGGCAATCCTCCTGTTCCGGCGTCAAAATCAGCCGCCGTCTGAGAGCCGACCCCAACTCCGTCAGCATAAGCGTCTGTCCGGCCGCCGCCGCCGGCCAGGTTTCGCGCCATGCGGCCAAGGGAATATGGCGCAGGAATAAATGCGCCGCGATCCCTTTTTCTGCTGGCGTCAGCGCCCGCGCTCCCCCTATAAAAAGGGGGCGGGGGAAAACGCGCTCACTCCCCTCCCCGCTTTCGGAGCGGGAACCGGCGGTCAAATCCGGGCCGCTCTCCTGATCTACCGCCCAGGAGTACGCTTCTTTCAGCTTGGAAACCGTGGTTTTGATAAAAGGTTCCTTTTCCCGCGGCGGCAAAACAGGCGTTACGGCGGTTTCCGCCGTCTGAGTCGGCGCAGCCGCAGCTTCGGCGGCCAGAGCGCCGCGCATTATTGCCCCCCATTGCTCCGGCCGGTCAAATATATGAGTTTGCCAGCTTTCGTTTTCCTCCCCCGCCAAAATAAGCCAAGTCAGATAATTATCCGCCAGAGCCACCCGGCCGGGGGTAAGCGGGGCAAGCCGCTTTTCTTCTCTGGCCTGAATCAAGGTTTCGCGCACTCCGGCCGCGCTTCCCAGCAGGAACAGTTTTTCCCGCGCTCTGGTCATCGCTACATATAATATGCGCATTTCTTCCGCCAGCGCGTCTTCCGCCAGGCGATACTTGACCGCCTTATACTGAAAAGTGTCATAGAACACATGTCCTTCCCGCTCCATGCCGCGGAGACCGGCGCCTAAATCCTTATGCAGGAGCATTTTGCCCCAGGTGTCCCGCCGGTTGAACTTCCGGCCCAGACCGGCCACAAACACGATCGGGTATTCCAGCCCCTTGGCGGCGTGAACCGTGGACAAGCGCGCGTAATCGCCCTCCGGCGCGCCGGAGTGTTTGCCGGTTTTGCCTGGAACCGCCGCCAGCCGATCCCGGTAACGCAAAAACGAATATAGTCCTTGCAAGCGGTTGGCGGAAAATTCCCGCGCCTGCCGGTAAAAATCCTCCAGGTTTTCCCGGCGAAAGACGCCGCCCGTCATGGACTCCGCTATCTCCAGCAGCCCGGTTTCCCCGTAGAGCCGCCAAATTATCTCATCCAGCGGATAATGGCGCAGCCACCCCCGCCAGCGGGCGTAATTGGTCAAGAAAGTGGATAATTTTTCCAGCAAAAGCGGTTCCGCCCCTGTTTCTGTCCACACTGAAACGGCGTTTTGCACCGCGTCCCAGAACTCCATTCCCGGACCGGCCGCGCGTATGAGCGCGAGTTCGTCGGCGCTGAGACCGGCAATCGGCGAATGAAGAACTGCCGCGAGCGGAATATCCTGGCGCGGATTATCCAAAATCCGCAGCAAGGCGGTTATTATCTCCACTTCCGCCGGCCGGTAGGGATCAGTCGCCGCTTCCCCGAAACAAGGGACGCCGAAACGGGCGAACACATCTTTGTAAACGCTCATTTGGCCGGCGGCGGAGCGAATGAGAACGGCTATATCGGCGTAAGCCGCCGGGCGGTAGCCGTTCAGGCCGCGGTCGAAAACCAGCGCCGCCTGTCCGTTCGCGGGCCGCACCATATCCAAAATACGACCGGCAATATAAGCGGCCTCTATTTCCGTATCCTTGACCGCTTCCCCGCTCGCAGCGAGCGCCTGGAGAGCGGCCGGATCAAACCAGCAGCACTCCACCGGCCCGGCCGCCGTTCTTTCCTCAGGCGGAGCGGGCGGATTCGGCACCCCGTATACCAGCGGCTCCTGCTCGTCGTAATTGATTTCTCCGGCTTCTTCGCTCATAAGGGCGGAAAAAACCGCGTTTACCCCGTCTACGATATGAGGGCGGCTGCGAAAATTTTTCCTCAACCGGACGACCTGCTCATAATCGCGGTATTTTTGCAGGAACAAACCGGGGTCGGCCCGGCGGAAACGATATATGCTCTGCTTAACGTCGCCGACCAGGAAAATATCGGCCTGACCGGCCGCCAGTTCCAAAAGGCGATCCTGCACCCCGTTTATATCCTGATATTCGTCCACGAGAACCTGCCGGAACAGGCCGCCGGAAAAATCCGGCCTGGAAAGCAACGCAAGAGTCCAATGCTCCAGATCGTTATAATCCATGATGTTCATTTCCAGTTTCCGTCGCCGGAAAGCGGCCATGAAGCGGCAAGTCCATTCCGCCAGTTCGCGGGCCAAATCAGCGCAGCCGGCCGCCGCTTCCGCCTGCGCCGCCAATGGCCAGGCGGTGAATTCCCGCAGCGTCTCCCGCCACAGTTTTTTGGCCCGATCCCGCAGCTCCTGGGTCTTTTTTTTCAGAGAATAAAAAAGAGCGCGTTCTTCGTCCTTCCAGGCGGAAGCCGGTTGCGCCGCCGGCAGGCGTTTATTGAAAATATCCGCCGTCTCTTCGGGCCAAGCAAGGGGCCAAGCGGTCAAGCGCCGCTCCGCTTCCTGCGCTTCGGCTTGCAAATTCGCAAGATATACGGTAGGTCCCATCGGCAAACCGGCCAGATGGACGGCCAAACGCAGACAATCCCTCGCGCTTTCCAGCTTGCGCCGGAAATGACGGCGGGCGGTCGTTCCCCAGGGCTGAGTTAGAAGGGTTTCCGCTTTTAATTCATAAGGCGCGGGCAGACGGCGCAGCCATTCCTCCGGCGCCGGCTCGTTGACGGCAAAACCGTATAAAGCCTCGATCTGGGCTAAAAACGGCCGGTCGTCAAAGCCGTCCGTCGCGTAACGAACCAGTTCGATCATCACTTCGCCGCGTTCGCGGTAATATTCTTCCGCCACGGCCGCCAGCGTATCTTCCCTGACTATCTTTGCCTCCCGCTCGTCCGCCAGGCGAAAATCCGGCTTGAGGCCGAGCAGAAAAGCGTGGCGCCGCAGCAGACGCAGACAAAACGAATGAAGCGTTGTTATTTCCGCCTGGGGAAGCAAGGAAAGCTGTTCCATGACGCGCGCCAGTTTCTCCGGCCGCGTTTCTTCGGTCATGGCCTTGTCCAGAGCCAGGCGTATGCGTTCCCGCATTTCCGCCGCCGCCGCCCGCGTAAAAGTGACCACGAGCATTTCGTCCAGATTCACCGGCTTCTCATCCCGCAGTAATAAACGCAGCACCCGTTCCACCAGCACGGCCGTTTTGCCCGCGCCCGCCGCAGCTGCCACCAGCAGGCGCCCGGAAGCGTTGATCGCCTGTTCCTGTTCTTCCGTCCAGCCCTTCCTCTCCATCCGCTTTAGCGCTTCCTCCCGATTCAGCGTTTCCCGCCGAAAAAATCCATGCTTTGCTCTTAGGTCAATCCCGCCGCCGCCTGATTTCATACATACAGATAGAAGCGGCGGCGGCGACGTTATAGGACGATATCCGCCCCCGCGCCGGCAAGGAGACTATTTCGTCGCAAACGGCTCGAACCGCGCGGCCGAGTCCTTTGTCCTCTCCGCCCAGCACCAGCGCCCGCGGGCCGGTCAGGTCGGCGCCGGCGATCGGAATTCCGTCCCGTTCGGCCCCTGTAACCCATAATCCCTGCTCTTTCAAGGCGGCCAGAGCGCGGGCGATATTAGCGACCCGCGCCACAGGCACATATTCCATCGCTCCGGCGGCGGCGCGGGCGGCGGCGGCCGTCAGACCCGCGCTGCGGCGCTTGGGGACGAGTACGCCGTGAACGCCCATTCCCTCGGCGCTGCGCAAAATCGCTCCCAGGTTTTGCGGATCTTCCACCTCGTCAAGCGCGATGATGAAAGCGTCCTCCCCCTTGGCGGCGGCGACAGCTAAAATATCGTCCATATCGACGTATTCCTTGGCGGCGGCCCAAGCCGCAACCCCCTGGTGGCCGCTCCCGCCGGTTAGACGATTGAGCGCCGCTCCGTCCGCGGTCTGCACGGGAACACCCCGTTCCGCCGCCGCCTGCCGAATATCGTTATTCCGGCCGCTGCCGCTTTTCAGCCAGAGTTTATGCACCTCCCGCCCGGAACGCAATAGTTCCAGCACCGCGTTGCGGCCGCCCAGTATGTCTTTATCGGGTTTTGGCGTCATTTTTTTTACAGCTTAATTCTCCCTCCGGACAGATTCCTCTTACATCGCAGGCCGGCCCGGCCCGGTCAAATAAAGCGGGAGCGGCTTCCCGCGCCAGCGCCAGCATCCGGCGCGCCATTTCCCGGATTTCCCATTGGGCGCGGGTACAGAGACGCAGTTCAAAAAAATGGAGCAACGCCCGCGCGTTCATGGTGACGAGCAGCGAAGTCGCGCAAGCGTTGGGCAGAATATAACGGGCGTCCTCCGCCGGCACTTCTCCCAGCAGCGCCTCATAGTCCTCCCGCAAACGCTCCATCGCCGCCTGAAACCGCGGGAGCGCCTCGGAGTTTTTTCGC
>JAIRRL010000221.1 GCA_031255985.1 Gracilibacteraceae bacterium | reverse complement strand
GTAGGTTTTTTCACCGCCGCTGTCCGTCTCCAGCAGCAGGACAAATTCTTCCGGGATGATGCTGCCGTCCGCCTCGACCGTTATTTCCTGATCGACATAACCGTATATCGGCCCCAGGGCGCGGTCGCGCTCGCTTTCTTCCGTCGCGCAGACGATGAGCAGATCCTCCGGGCCGGGGCCGGGCCGGTCGGCGGCCGCCCCGGTAAAACGGAGGCGGATTTCCCCCGCCGGCAGAAATTCCGCCGTAAAATAGCGACCCTGTTCCGCCGTTTCCCGGCGCTGATAAAGACGGTAAGGCTCGGAAGCGCCGGCGCGGCCATAAACCGTGAGGCAGGTATAATGGGGATCGAGGCGCAGGGTGACGGAAGGGCCGCCCGGCAGAGCGCGGAGCGCCGTCCGCGTGTCCCGCTGGACGAGGCGGGTGAGATTGACGGCCAGCGTCCGCAGCCGGGGCGTCAGGTCGTATTCATGAGCGGTCAGGCGGCAGCGCAAAGCGAAACCGCTGACCGGGGCCTCCGTAAAAACAGCCGCTTCCAGGTCGGCCGGCCCCAAAGCGATCGCGCCGCTGACCAAAAAACCGCGCGTCTGATCGGCCGCCGCGACGGATTGCCAGCCGGCCGCCGTGTAGACCTGCCAGTCGATATCAGCGAAAGGGGCGTCGCCGGCGGCGAAGGGATTGCGCCCGCTCGCCGGCGTTTCGGCGTAAAGCAAAAACGGACGGCTCAGATCGGGTTTGCCCGCCAGAATACAGAGAAGCGAGGCGCCGGGCCGGGGGGGCGCTCCGAAAACCGGGACGGCGGCGGCGGCGCCGGCCGGCTGGGTCAAGAGGGCGGTCACATCAACGCGGTCGCCGCCGTCCTCGCGGTAGGCCGCCGCCAGGCCCCAGGGATAGCGGATTTCCTCCCGCTCGGCCTCGAAAATCATCCCGCCGGAGCTGAATTTGCGGCCCGGCGTCAGGCGGACGGGATCCGGGCCGAGCGGCACGGCCAAAACCTCAGCCGGAGCGGCCGCCCGCGGCCGGAAGCCCAGGAGAGCCAGCAGTTTTTGCCGCATCGTCTCCGTCACCGTATTGATGGCCGTCTGCTGCAAATAATTGAAAGAAGTCAGGTTTTGCAAAATAGTCACGCCCGGATCGGAGACGTTGAAATTCGTCCACTCGCCCCCGTAGAGCGGGATTTGCGCTATCGCTTCCTCCAGCAGTTCCGCGTAAGTCCTGTCATTCAGATCAACAGTTTCCAGCATTTAGTTTCTCCTTCCGGCGCTCAGCCCCGCCGCGCCAAATGGACGGTGTGCCTGCCGTTTACGCCGATCATAAACGGCCCCGGCCGGAGCGCCGGCAGGCTGCGCTCATGCAGGCCGCCGCCGTCGTCAACAAAACGGGCGGTGACGACAATATGGCGGATATTGGCCGGCAGGCGCAGCGAATGTAAGAGCAGGCGGATCCGCGTTTCAGTGGGCAGAACGCCGATCGGCCACTGCAGAGAGCCGTCCGGAGTCAGGGGCGCGATAAAGGCGTCCAGGGCCTCAACGATGGCGCGCCGGGCGGCGAAAGCCGCCTGTTCGCCGGCGACTTCCACCAGCACCGCCACCGACAGTTCCACATAGACCGGCTCGGTGATCGCCAGAGTTTCCCGCGCTACCATCGCGTCGCATTTGGCCAGAATTCGTTTTTCCAGGCCCTCGCGCAGGGCGGTGAAAGCGAAAGCGCCGGTGTGAAAATCCTTGGTCAGCACGGCGATATGGATCATAGATTCCGCCGGCCGCCCGTATAAATCCACGCCGGCCGCGCAGGCGGCGTCCGCCACCGCGTCGGAATAAAGGCGGGCCTCGCGCAGGAAATCCGCCGCGCTGCGCAGGCGGTTCTGGGAGCAGATGAGGTTGGCGCCGCGGCTTCTCATCCGGTCGGCGTTTTCCATATCGCTCCCCGCCCAGGTCGCCAGCGGGTTGGTAATGCCGTCGATATGAAGGAGCCGCCCCAAAGATTCCGTGACGCTGGCCGCCGGCAAATTGCCTTCCGCGCCGCGGCTGCGGCGCACAAGCGCGTTGAAAGCCTCCTCCACGCCGGCGGACGGGGTCGGGGTTCTGACCCCGTCGCCAAAAACAATGCGGTTTTGCCGCCGGTCGATCCGGTAATGCCTGTCGGCCGGGCCTGAATTGGCAAAATTTTCCACTTCATGCCAGCGGACAAAAAATTCGCTGATCTCCCCCGCCGTATCGACGGACATCCGGACGTCGGCGGGCCGGGCCGCCGCCAGGCGCCGGGCGGCGGCGGCGGTATGCAAATGCCGCTCGTTGACAAAAACTTCCACGGAAACGATGCTGCCCGCCGGCAGAGGGAAAGACATATGCGGGCGGGGGGAGTCAATAAAATAGGGTTCCGGCGGCAAGGTCTCGATATTGAGGATCTCGGCCGCGTTCAGGCTGATACCGCTCAGCAGCGGCCCGGCGGCGGCCGGGGCGGCCAAAGCGCCGTTTTTGTCCGTAAGGCGCAGCCAATAGCGCCGCACGCCCTCCACCTCCAGTTCCGTCCAGTCCGGCGGCGGAATGAACTGCAGCGTTCCCGGCCCGCTCAAATCGCCGATATTGTCGATCAGGCGCAGGGGCCGAAAACCGGCGGGCGAGGAATAGGCGTAGTCGAAGGGGTTGGGCCGGGAGCAGACGCCGCGTTCGATATCAAAGAGCAAACTGACGGGAGCGCCGGCGGGACGGCGGTCAAAACCGAGATATAAGCCGCCGCGCCCATAAGGCGGCGGCGCGAAGGCGATAAAACTCTCCCGCCGGGCCGCCGAGGCCGTCAAATCCGTTATTTGGACGCCGCTCACCCGTTCCAGGCGATCCGGCGGCTGGGGGCCGGCGGGAAAACGGTAAGCAAAAGTCATGTCCGTGATCATGGGCATCCTGTGCAGACAGGGCTGCAGATAACAATTATCGGCCTGCATGATCCGCAGGCGCAGGCAATGCCCGCTATGGCCGCCGACCGTCAGGGGCCGCCAATCCGGCGGGCAGATAAAATCGAAGGAAATCCGGCCCGCCTCGCCGGCGAACAGACCGGCGACGTCAAACGAGCAAAGCAGCCGCCGCCAGCCGGCGCCGTTAAAATACTCCGCCGTCACCCGCTCCGCCGCCGTATGGGCGGCCTCCAGGGCGACGGCCGCCGGCCGCCGTTTGATTATTTTCAATTCGCTGTTTTCCGCCTCCGGGGTAAAAGTTACCAGTTTTTCCCGGAAGCCGAGGTTGAAGCTGAGAGTGACCACCGCGTTCTGCTTGCTGAAAACGCTGCCGCCGCCGATATAACACTCGTCGTACAGAGAGGCGGTGGCGCCGAAGGGCATGAAGGCGGCCGGATCCATATCGTCGGCGTTATGGGTGACAAAGGAAGGGGCGGCGTTCTGGCAGGAGGAACTGAAACCCGCGCCGAGCAGTTCCAGGCTTTCCCGCACCGGGGCCGCCGCCTCCAGGACGATCAGCGAATACATGACCCCGTTGCGCTCGATCTTGACCGTATCCGCGTCCGGCGTCAGGACAACGGCGCCGTCCGGCCCGGCGGCGGCAGCCAAAGGCCGCAGACCGCTCTCCGTGAGACACGACCAGCGGTAGCGGTTCCGGTCGGCAAACAAGGCTTCGTTCCCGGCGCGGGCCGGGCGGAGGAAAGCGGAGATCGAAGCGCCCGCCGTCAGGTCAAAAAGGTTCCGGTGGTAAAAGACGAGGGCGTTGCGCCCTATAGGCGGAGCGGAAGAATCGAAGAGGCGGAAAGGAACGAATTCCTCCCCGGCCTCACCGGCCTCCCCGGTCCCGCCGCCGTCCGCGCCCTCGCCGGCCGCGGCCCCGCTTTCCCCGGCGAGACGGACGCGGCGGGCGGCGCCCATATAAGAGACGACTTTGCCGGCGGCGGGAAAGACGCCGATCAGATCGCGCAGTTTGACATTGGTGACATGCAGATCCGAAGCGGTCTCAAAAACCAGGGGCGCCTCGCTTTCCTCCCGCAGGCCGAGCAGTTTCGTCCCGGCGGGCAGATCCACGCCGTCCACGGTATCGGCCCCCAGAGTGAAGACGGCCGCCCCCCGCGCCGGTCGGGCCGGCTGGGGCGAGAGATCCAGCATATTGACAAATTCCGCGTGTAATTTATCGAAGACGCGATTCAGCCGCCGGATATTATCCTCCATCTGCTTGGCGAAAATCATGGCGATGACGGAACCGGCGTCGGGATTATCCTCGCTGAAATCCCATTCCGGCGTGTAAGCAGCCGCCAAAGTTTTGATCCGCGCCCTCAGCGCCGCCGCGTCCCGCCCGTCGATCTTGGGTTCGCGCCCCTGTTCGCCCCTCATTCCTCTTCGGCCTCCATCTCGCTTTGTCCCAAATAAAACGGGAAAACCATATTTTCCACCGTATTGTCCGCGCGCAGGCGGTAGGAGATATTAACGATCAGACAACCGTCGGCGGTCGTCTCGACAAATTCCGTATCCACGGCGGCGATGCGCGGTTCCCGCTCCAGGATGGCGCTGCGGATCTCGGCCCCCAGCATGTTGAGCATGGTCGGCGAAACGTCGATGAAGGCGTAACTCATGAGCCGGCTGCCGAAATCCGGCTCCAGCCACCGTTCGCCCCTGGCGGTCATCAGGATTATATACACCGACTCCCGCACGTTATCCGCGCCGGAACTCAGAGCGAAGCGCCCCGAATTCCTGTTGATCTGGGGGGGAAATTTCACGCCGGTTCCGAGAAAAGCCTGTCTTTCATCCATAATTCTCCGCCTCCGCCGTTTTCAGCCGATCTTGATCGGCGCGCCCGCTATATTCACCAACCCGCCTGATTCCGCCTTGAACATGGAGGAAGCGTTCAGGCTCATCTGCGCTCCCTCCAGCCTGACCATGCCGTCGGCCTTGACCTTGAACTGATTGTTCGTCTCGATCGAAAACTCGCCGGCTTCCAATTTGACCGCGCCCGACTCGCCGTTGAGAACGATTTTCACTGTGTCGCCCACTTGCACAGTCAGGCGCGACTTCACTTTGAGCGTCATCTGGCCGCTTTTGGTCTGCATCTCGACCATATTGCCCTTTTCCTTATCGGTGAGCCGGATGATATCATTTTCATTGTCGAGCAAAAACTGATGAGCCTTGCCCGCCGTCTCCACGAGGATTTTGTCTTTGGCGCCGCCGCCCTCCTTATTGTCCTCAAAAGAAATCATGCTGCCGTTTTTGGTCATGATCCGCTTGATCTGATTGCTCTCGTCCGCGCAGCCGGAGAGGAATTTGGCCCCGTCCCGCGGCACGCAGCCTATGACGTAGGGTTTTTCGATATTGCCGCCCTCAAAGGCCAGCAGCACCTGATCGCCGACTTCCGGCAGAAAATAATGCCCCCATTTGGCCCCGCTGGCCGGCCAGGCTTGCCGCGCCCATTTGAGTTCGTTTTTATCCTTGTCCCGCGTCGGCACGGTGACGCAGACCCGCCCCGGCATATCCTTGTCGTAGTTTTTGGCGACGACGCCGAGGGCCACGCCATGGATCCGGGCGTCGCCCGTCTCGGTTTTACCCGCCTGGCGCTCGCTTATTTCATCTATTATATCATACAAACTCATAAATAAACTCCTATTTTTCCACGGCGTCGGCGCAGCCGGTCAGTTGGACGCGGTAGCCGGTCTCGGAATTGATGGCGTGGACGGCGGAAGTGAGATAAAATTTGTTGTCCACGGGAGAACCCAAGCCGCTCAGCTGGATAAAACGGCCGGGCTGCAGTTCGGGCAGACCCACGCAAGTGCAGTTCAAGGCCCCCAGCCGGTAGCTCATCGTTTCCATGAGCGAAGCCGCTCTGGCGTCGGCGTGTTCTTTGGAGATGATGGTCGGGTCGATGTAAACGCGCCGGCTTTTGCTGATGAGTTTTTTGGCGTAACTGCCGAGGGAAAGATTGTTCGTGAATTTTTTCCGGGCGGAAATGATTTTGCCCGTCCCGGCGTCCACGGCTACGGCCTCCACCGTTTCCGCCACCCCCGTGATGCTGTAGCCGACGTCAAAATCAAGCAGACCTTCCGCAATCCCGATGGTCAGCAGGACTGCCGCGTTGCTTTTTGCCCTGCGGAAATACACGGTTCCCCGGTCGGTGAAAAACTCGTAATTGAACTTCTTCGCGGCTTTGACGACGAATTCGTAATCACTCTCCGAGGACATTTCCACCGTATAGGCGCTCGCTTTCCCACTGCCGCCGCCGCCGGACAGCTTGTCCGGCGTGTCGCTGACGGCGATCATCGTGACCGCCCCGCTCGTCTGCAGCCGTTCGTAGGCGGTTTTACGCAAAATTTCCCTTACCGCCTCCCCGTAGGAAGTCGCAACTAACTGCTCGGCGTAGCGGCCGGCCATCATGATTCCTTTGATATCCATGCCCGTAACCTCGACATAGGGCATTTCCCCTTCGCTGTAAACAAAATTCACCCCGGCCACGAAACCGGTAAAAACAGTTTCCAACGTCTCCAGATAGCCGAATTTGACAGTCAGCGTATTGCCGAGCAGCACCTGTTTTTTCAGGCTGTCGTACTCGAATTTGCCGCTTTGGGGGCTGTACACGCCGTAGAGGCGGAGAGAGGCGACGGAGGCTTCGTAACCGCTCGTCAGCTCGACGCTGATCTCGTTGATCGCCACGCGGCCTTTTTTGTCTTTAAGAGGCTCGCCGCCAAACTCCACCGCGGCCTGCGGATAGTAAAAACCGCCGTATTTTTTTTTCAGAGCGGCAAAATCATTGCCCTTCTTGCCCTTTAAGTCCGATAAGCCCGATAAGTCTGTCGGTATCAACACCTGCGTCGCCTCCTGTCAAACTGTCGCCGAAAACCTTGTCAAACGCGTCATTCCAGTAAGTCATAGCCGACTGCTCCACGTCCTGAGTGAGCGAAAGCCGCACCGTGCCGCGCACCGGCCGGCCGGAGACGGAAAACGTCGTGTATTGCGCCTGCGCCTCGCTGGCGATGCCGCAAAAACTCATATTGGCCCAATGAAAAGTGACCAAATTCGACTGCTCGCGCAGGAGCAGCGCCGTCAGGGCGTTGATCTGAGGCTGAACGGAATAGTTCCGCCCCAGTTTTTTGCCTTGGTAGAGGGTCGCGCCCGTCGTCAAAACGTCGCCGGTGGAAAAGCGGAATTTGTCCGTCGTAAAACTGTCCTTGGCGTTGAAGGCGTCAAACAAAAGCTGCACCGACATGACTACGGAAGGCGGGCGGGTGAATTGGGCGGGGATTTCGCTTTCCAGGTTCTGTTGCAAAAACCGGGCCGGGATACTGGCGGCGTTGGCGCGAAGCATGATGGAAGCCGGATTGTACTGCACCTGCATGACATGAGCCCGTTCGCCGCCGCCAAAAGCCTGGGAAATCTCCGCCCCGCCGGCCCCGGCCCCGATGCTCAGGGCGCGCTCCGCCAGAGTGGCCACGTCCGACTTTTTTTCGGTCTGCTCGTCTCTGTGAATGACCAAAAAAGCCTTTTTGGTATTTCCCAGCTCGGCCGGGACGCTCGAATCCATAGTTAATCTCCTAAAATTTGGGATTTAGTGTGCTGCTAAAACGCTGTTCCGGGCGAACCAGGCTGCTTTGATCACCGGCAAAAGTCGTGTCATAATTTTCCAGCCAGCTGTCGCGACCGGGGTCGCCGGGGTTTTGGCGCAGGCGCAGCGTGACTTTGGCCCGCACCGGCGTCCCGTCAGCGTCAAACATGATATACTCCGCCGTCAGATCGTTCAGTATACCGGCAAAGGAAAAATCAGCCCAGTAAAAGGTGACCCGCCGCGTGCGGTTGTTGCGCAGAGCGGCGATGAATCCCTCCACCTCCGGCTGAACGCCGCCCAAATCCTGCGGCGCCGGCTGGCCCGACTGGTTCGACTGATCCGACTGGTTCGACTTCCTGGCGGCGATGTAATTCCGGATGACGCCGGTATTGGTGGGCAGGACGTTTTTATCCAGGAGAAAAGAGGTCAGGGGATTCATTTTGTCAAAAAACAGGTTCACGGTCAAATCCATATGCCCGCCGGCGGGAGTGGCGGCGTTGGCGCGCTCGCTGCCGGTCGCGTCCAGTTTTCTCAGCACCGCGGCCACGGAATTGATCTTCAGTTCGTTCGGGTTGTACTGGACGCGAAAATACCGATCCTTCTTGCCGCCGCCGCCGACGGCGTCAACGACGGCGTTGACGCCGGCGGCGACGCCGGAGCGCAGCGCTCCGGCGATGGCGGTCAAAGAATCCGTGACGGATGGCTCGGGAACCGAGCGGTTGTCATGGACGACGATATAGGCCGCTTCCGACTTGCCCATAGCGCCGGATTTCAGGTCTTTCATGATTTCCATCGCTTACATCCCCCCTCGCCGGGCTTTTTCGCCCCGCAGTTTTCTCTCCAGCTGGCCGTACACCCGTTCGGTGATCACGCCGATCTGCCGCCGCAAAGTCGTGTTGATCAATTCGGTCAGATCTTCCGCGCTCCCGGCCGTGAGTTCCCTGCTCTGATGAGTTTCCGCCCGGATTTCCGTACTCCGCAGAGTTTGTTCCGTCTTCTCGCTCCGCCGCTCCGCCCCGGCGGCGGCGCGGCC
>JAIRRL010000203.1 GCA_031255985.1 Gracilibacteraceae bacterium | reverse complement strand
CCCACTGTGACGGCGGGGGAAACGGCGGCCAGCAGTTCCCGGCGTTCCTCGCCGAAAGCCATGAGATCCGCCGGTTTGACGACCATGTTCCCGCCGCGGCCGAACACCGTCACCTGGATCAGATTTGTTCCCATCGATTCAAAGGACGAGGTCATATCACTGGAAAAACCGTTCACCAGGCTGACGAGGACGATAACCGCCGCCACGCCGATGATCACGCCCAGCATGGTCAGCAGCGAACGCGTTTTGCTGCTCAGGATGCTTTTCAGCGCCAGACGAAAAGCCTGCCATAATTTCACGCCGCCGTCCCTCCTTTTTGCTCGTCCGCGATCACGCGCCCGTCCCGGAGCCGGATATGGCGGCTGGCGGCGGCGGCGATCCCCGCGTCGTGCGTGATCAGGATGATAGTGTTGCCCTCCCGGTTAAGCTGACAGAGCAAAGCGAGAACCTCCTTGCCCGTCTGCGAATCCAGCGCTCCGGTCGGTTCGTCCGCCAAAATAATGGACGGATTCACCACCAGAGCCCTGGCGATGGACACGCGCTGCTGCTGCCCGCCGGAAAGCTGATTGGGCATATGCCGGCCGCGGTCGCTCAGGCCGACTTTAGCCAGAGCGGCCGCGACCCGTTCCTGCCGCTCCGTCCGGGGCATACCGGAATAAAGCAGCGGCAGCTCCACATTTTCCGTCACATTCAGCTTGGGGATCAGATTGTACTGCTGGAAAATAAACCCAATAGTCCGGTTGCGGATTTCCGCCAGCTTGTCGTCGTTGAGAGCGCTGACATCCTGGCCCTCCAGATAGTATTTGCCCGCGGACGGCGTATCCAGCGCCCCGATGATGTTCATGCAGGTGGATTTGCCGGAGCCGGACTGCCCGATAATCGCGGCGAATTCTCCCCGCGCCACCTGGAGGGAGATGGAGTCCACCGCCCGCACTTCCTCTTCCCCCATTTTATAAATTTTTGAAACTTTGTCAAAAACTATAAGCATATTCACCTCCGGACTTCCTCGCGAATAATCACGCCGCCGCCCCCGGATCTCTGGCCGGGAGTAGTCTGACCGCCACCGCCGCCCGGTATGGCGTTGAAGGTCATGACGTTCTGGCCGCTGGCGGCTGTGACCGGCGGCGTGTAGGCGATTTCCGCCCCTTCCGTCAGGCCGCTTGTTATCTCAACCAGGTTTCCGTCCGTCAGGCCCGTGGTCACTCGCGTCCAGACGTAGCCGGCCGGCGCTCCTTCCCGTTCCGCCGTTTCCCCCATGCCTTCCCGGCCGCTGTACTCTTGTTTTACCAGGACGAGATTGCCGCGCTGGACGGCGGCGGCCGGGATCAGGAGGACATTTTCCGCCTTGGCCGCCACTATATCGGCGCTGACGTTCATGCCGGGCCAAAGCCCTTCATAGGTTTCAATCAGCACTTCGACCGGATAAGTCGTGACGCCGTTGCTGGAAGCGCCGATGAGACCGATCGCGCGCACCCGGCCCTGAAACACCGTGTCCGCGATGGCGTCCGCCGTGACGGCCACTTCCTGCCCCGCCGAAATCTGGCGAATATCAAGCTCGTCGATATTCATCGTAAACACCAGGCTGGACATATCGGCCACCGTCGCCAGCACCGTGCGGTTGCTGTCCAGGGTATCCCCGGTCTTGTAATTTTTGGAAACGACCGTGCCGGTGATCGGCGAAGTGATATTGTAGTTCTCCAATTGTTTTTCCATATTGGCGAGGGATAGCTGGGCGTCCCGCAGAGAAAGCTCGCCGGAACGGGCGCTCACTTCCGTGGATTTATTGGCGAGAACCGCCAGCGTTTCCCCGGCGGCGACCCGGTCGCCCGCGGCAACCGGCAATTCCGCCACTTCGCCCGCGACTTGCGCCCGCACTGTTTTTTCCTCGCTGTAGGTCACTTCGCCCGCGGCCTGGCAGGCCAGATCCCCGACCTGCGCCGAGGCCATATTGCCGGGCAGCAGAGCGCCGGGATTGGCGAAAACCAGCTCCACGTCGCTGACCTGCCCGCCCCCCGCCGTCACATAGGCGCCGCTTGAGATTTTGTTGACTGCAGCGGCAAAACTCTCCCCGGTTTCTTCCAGATAAACGGTCGCTTCCTGCCCTACCCGCAGCGATTTGGCGTCCGCCGCGTTAAAGGGCAGCGTCGCCAGCATTTGTTCCGCGTTGACGACTGTGACTATTTCCGCGTTATTGCCGACTTGATCCCCCGTTTTCACATTTACCGCCGTGACCACGCCGGCGAAAGGCGCCGTAATTGTCAGGTGAGCCGCGTTTTCCAGGCTTTCTTCGTAAGAGAGCCGCTGTCGTTCCAGCGCCACGCGCGATTTTTCGATATTGTTGCGCGCGTCGTCTGAGTCGATGCGGTAGAGAAAATCCCCCGCCGTCACCGTTTGGCCGGCCTCCAGATTATCTTCCAGGATGTCCCCCTGCACCAGAGAAACGATGTCGTACTGCTCGACCGGCAGCACTGTGCCGGATCCGTTCACTATGTTGATTATGTCGCCTCTTTCCGCCTGCGCGCTCAACAGTTCCGTCTCCTCAGTCCGGACGCCTTGCCGGCCTCCCCAGCCGAGCGTCGCGACGAGCGCCAGCGGCAGCGCCGCCGCCAGCAGAATGAAAATCCATTTGGGCGGACGCCCGGATTTACTCATGTCTTTACCTCCCGCTTAAAATATTTTTCCTGTATTATACACCTCGCTTGTGAATAGAGAGTGAAGCGGCCGTGAAAAAGCCGGGAATTTTTACCTGCGGGGGAAATTCCCGGCCGAAATTACCTGCGGCAAATTTTATAGAGGCGCTTGACAATGATAAATAGGTGCAGTATACTCGTATTTAGGAATAACCTGATTTGAATGTATTTTCAGACTATTACGTCTTCCTTGCGAAAAAGCCGCTTACAGGCTACCTGACAGGGAAGAGCGGGAATCAGGGCCGCGGATTATTTTACAAATCTTATAATATGAAAGGGGACATATCATGAAGAAACCGGAATTGCTGCAAAAGTACGATCTGTTCATCGACGGGGCCTGGCGGCCCGCTGCCGGAGGCGAGACCTTTGATTCGTTCAGCCCGGCCAACGGCGAAAAACTCGCGACCTGCGCCGAAGCCGCCAAAGAGGATGTGGACGCCGCGGTAGAAGCCGCCTGGAAAGCTTTTGCCACCTGGAAAAAGGTGCATCCAGCCGAACGGGCGGATATTTTGCTGAAAATAGCGGATATTATCGATGCGAACAAAGAACATCTGGCCCAGACGGAAACTTGGGACAACGGCAAACCGATCCGGGAAACCATGACCATCGACGTGCCGTTTGCCGCCGATCATTTCCGTTATTTCGCCGGCGCTATCCGCACGGAAGAAGGCTCCGCCATGATGCTCAGCGAAACCATCATGTCGCTGATTTTGCGCGAACCGATCGGCGTCGTCGGCCAGATCGTTCCTTGGAACTTCCCCTTCCTGATGGCCGCCTGGAAACTGGCTCCGGTGCTGGCCGCGGGCTGCTGCACCGTCTTTAAGCCCTCCAGCTACACTTCGCTGTCGGTGCTGGAGTTGGCGCGCCTGGTTCAGGATGTGCTGCCCAAAGGAGTCTTCAATGTCGTGACCGGCAGAGGCTCGCGTTCCGGCCAATATATTCTCGATCATCCCGGTTTCCGCAAGCTGGCTTTTACCGGTTCCACCGACATCGGCTGCTGCGTGGCCAACGCGGCGGCGGCCAAGCTCATTCCCTCCACTTTGGAACTGGGCGGCAAATCCGCGAATATTTATTTCCCCGATTGCAAATGGGATATGGCTATCGACGGCATTCAGCTGGGCATCCTCTTTAATCAGGGTCAGGTTTGCTGCGCCGGCTCGCGCGTTTTCGTCCATGAGGATATTTATGACAAATTTGTGGCCGACGCGGTCAAGGCTTTCAATAAAGTCAAGGTCGGCCTGCCCTGGGAATCCGACGTTCAGATGGGAGCGCAGATTTATGAGGAACATCTGCAGCAGATTCTGGGCTGGATTGAGGAAGGTAAAAAAGAAGGCGCGACCGTTCTCTGCGGCGGCGAACGGATCACCGAGGGCGAACTGGCCAAAGGCTGCTTCATGCGCCCGACCTTGCTCGGCAATGTGACCAATAACATGAAAATCGCCCGCGAGGAAATCTTTGGGCCGGTGGCGGTGATCATCAAATTCCGGACGGAAGAAGAAGTGATCAGCATGGCCAACGACAACGCCTACGGTTTGGGCGGCGGGGTCTGGACCCGTGATATTAACCGGGCGATCCGCGTGTGCCGCGCCATTGAGACCGGACGCATGTGGGTCAACAATTATAACGACGTCCAAGCGGGAGCGCCTTTCGGCGGCTATAAGGCTTCAGGCATCGGGCGCGAAACCCATAAGGTCATCCTTGACCATTACACGCAGATGAAAAATATCATGATCAACATCGCGGAAGAGCCGTCCGGTTTCTATCCCGAATGACGCTCCGGTCGGGGGCGGGATAGTTCAGTCCGCGAGACAGCGGCGGTGGAAAGCCCAGGCGTCCCGGCACATGTCCGCCGGCGTTTTTTCCGCTTTCCATCCCAGTTCCCGCTCCGCCTTGGCCGGCGAGGAATAATATTCCGCTAAATCACCGGGCCGGCGCGGGCAGACTTCATAAGGCGCCTCCACGCCGGTGGCCGCCCGGAAAGCTGCCGCCATTTCCAACACGCTCAGGCCGGTTCCCGTCCCCAGGTTGTACACATGCGCCCCGGCCGCGGTTTCCAGATGTTCCATCGCCCGGATATGGCCCAGGGCCAGATCCGTCACATGCAGATAATCGCGGACGCCGCTTCCGTCCCGCGTCGGGTAGTCCAGGCCGAAGACGCTGAAACGCGGCGTCCGGCCGGCGGCGGCGTCGCAAAGGCGCGGCATGAGGTTATTTGGCGTTCCCAGCGGTTTTTCCCCCAAGAGACCGCTTTCATGGGCGCCCACGGGATTGAAATAACGCAGGACGGCCACGCGCCAGTCCGGGGCCGCGGCCGCCAGGTCGCGCAAAATCTGTTCCGCCATGAATTTTGTCCAGCCGTAAGGGTTATACGGGCCGAGCGGCGATTCTTCCGTCAAGGGCATTACTTCGCTCGGCGCGTACACCGTGGCCGAGGAACTGAAGACGAAGCGGCGCGTTCCGTTTTGTTGCAGAACTTTAAGCAGCGTCGCCGTGCCGCCCACATTGACGTCGTAATAGGCCAGCGGCTGGCGCACGGATTCCGCCACCGCTTTCAGGCCGGCGAAATGCAGCGCGCATTCCGGCCGCAGTTTTGCTGCGACTTCCGTCAGGAAGCCGGCGTCCCGCACGTCGCCGCGGTGAAACAATGGCCGCCGCCCCGTGACGGTTTCCAGACGGTCCACCACGTCCGCGCCGCTGTTGGATAAATTATCCACAATCGCGACTTCCCGCCCCGCGGCCAGGAGCAAGGCGCAGACATGAGAACCGATATAACCCGTTCCGCCTGTCACCAGAATCATCAGGAATTCTCCTCCTTTTCCTCCCGCTTTCCGGTTTTTCGCCGTCGCGGCAAAAATAATCTCTAACCGTCGCGCTCCTTGCGGGGAAAGAGCGTATAGCTGAAACTGATGAGGAAGTCGGCGAACAGAACGACGGCCCAAATCTTGGCTACGCCCAGGAACGTATTCAGCGCCTTATCGTCTGTCGCCGCCAGGACAAGGACAGCCATGACAGCGCAGCTGATCGCGAACATCAGGAGATGACGCAGCCATCCCCGCCGCTCGGCGGCGGCGTGGGCCGCCCCCGTTTTCGGGCGTCGTTTCGGAGCGGGGCCGCCCGCGAAGCGAAAAGCGAAACGTTCGTCTGTCCAGGTGATTATCCGTTTGCCGTAAACAAGCGACATCCCCAGGTATATCGCCGCTAAAAGATGGGCAAACGACGGCTCCGCCCCGCCCCTTAAATCAATGCCGGCGGCTGCCAACAGGACGATATCCGCGACGGGCGTCAACATAAGCAAGACCATACCGGCTTTGGGGGCCGGGAGAAGATAACGAACCGCCAGACCCGCCAGCAGGAAAAGCCAGAACAAGATCTCGCAGGCTATGATTATTCCAAGCAACATGAGAATCTAAACTTTCCATTTAACTTTTTCCAGTTTTTTCAATACGACGCCGCCGGCATTTCCGGCGTTATTGCCGCCGCCGGTATGCGGCGGCAATATAGGCGGCGCCCGATAGTAAAGCCACCTATTGTTACAAGTCCATGTATCAATAGATGGCAGATAAGCTGGTGCGGTCGAGAGGACTTGAACCTCCACGTCCTTGCGAACACTAGAACCTGAATCTAGCGCGTCTGCCAGTTCCGCCACGACCGCTCACAGTGTTATTATATTCCGCCGCGGAAAATTTGTCAAGCAGGAAACTAAAGCCCAGGCGGCCCCTGAGGCGGGCGCCGGAGACGACCTCTCAAGTCTCCATCATGGCGGACAGCTTGGTCAGCGTTTTCCAGTTTCTCGCCGTCATAGAAAAATTTTGTTTGACAAGCGCCGCCGCGAGTTTTGAATCGCGGATGCTTTCATGGCACAGCAAATACATGCCGCCGGCTCCGACCGCCAACTTATCCGGGCCGCCGTATTCCGCCCCGATAGTCCGGATCATTGAGCGGCCGGGCGGGTTATCGGAAAAATAATAATAAAGGTGTTCCACCTCGGAGTTTGCGGCGGCGGCTTCCGCCATCTCCGTTTTAGAAAACGGGAGCGATTTTATAACCGCTTCGATTTCCTCTTTTGTCCGCAGGATAACCGCGCACTCGAATTGGAACGCGCTTTGAAACGCCACCTGTATGGTTTCCTTAATCTTGGGCGCCTCGTCGTCTGAATCAAATATGGCGTTGCCGCTCTGAATATAGGTCTTTACGTTCCGGAATCCCAAGCCGGACAGCAGCTGCCGCAACTCAACCATCTTCACAATGTTTTTGCCGCCCACATTGATTCCTCTAAATAACGCCGCGTATGTCATTTGCGCCCCCCTCCTTCATTCGCCGCTCCTCTCATTCGCGGCATTGTCTGCGCCGTCTGTTACTGCGGTGATTTCTGTGAGCAGGGCCGCGGCGTTAGTACCTTACGGACATTCACTTGATTTCTTGTTTTTTATTGTAGAAGCGTGTCCGTAAGGTACTAAAATATTCGATATAATGATCATATCCAAAATATTCGATATGATCATTATGGGCATCATATCGAAAAATGTCAATATGTATTTTCCAAGTGCTGTATTTTTTAACACGCGAGCAGAATTATCTTGATAAAACACGAGCAAACGAATATAATGTTAATCATGATTTCAATGGTGCGAGGTGCGGATATGGACGGATATATTAAAGCAGAAGTCATGGCGGAACGCTGGGGCGTCTCGCTCCGGCAGAGAAAAAAACTCTGCAAGATAGCGGCTGTTATCTTCACTTTGCCGATATGGAGGGGCGCCGGATATGAGCGGCGGGATACTGCTCGTTGAGGACAACGAGCAGATACAGGCGAACAATAAGAGCATTTTGAAAAGACACGGCTACGAGGTTCGTATAGCCATGACGCTGGCTCAGGCCCGTAGCGCAATAGCGGAGAGCGCCCCGGACGTCATCGTGCTGGACATCACCATGCCCGACGGCAGCGGTCTTGATTTTCTGCATGAATTGCGGCAAACATCGCAAGTCCCCGTGCTGCTCCTGACCGCCATGTCAGGAGCGGAAAACACCACTGCCGGACTGGACGCGGGAGCGGACGATTATCTGTCAAAGCCGTATGACGTCAAGGTGCTTCGGGCGCGGGTGGACGCCCTGCTGCGCCGCTCAAGGCGAATGTCGGACAAAATCGACAAAGGGCGGTTCAAGCTGGACATCGTGTCCGGTCAGGCGTTTGTTGACGGGAAAGACCTTAAGCTATCACAAAAGGAGTTTTCCATTCTCCTGCTGTTTGTTCGGCATGAAGGCGAAACTATTAACGCTGAAACAATCTACGCGAAGGTATGGGGCGCGCCTATGGCCGGCGACCGGAACGCGGTGCAGGTTACGTTGGCGCGGCTAAAAAAGAAGCTTGAGCCATATGGTTGCGATATAGACAATATGCGCGGACAGGGATACGCATTTAAGTCAAATTAAGAAATAATCATCGTGAATCTTACAATTTTGAAAGGTTCGCCGTTTTAGCAAAAGTAAGTGTTATAATGACGGCATAAGCGGCAAGGATATTTGCGCTGATTCAAAATTGGGGGTAGACAAACGCGATGAGGGGTGAAGCGATTTCGCAAGCTGGCTGGCTGACTCCGCTTCTTCGCTGTGTCATAAAATCGTATACGCTAAAACAGGCGGCTGTTTTCCGTTGTATTGCGGGAGATGGCCGCTTTTTTGCGCTGTTGCCGCCGAAAGCAGAGGGCGGGTATGGAGAATGCCCGCGACAAGCGTACAAACGCAATAACAAACTAACGGGGAGGTCAAAATGAACACAAAGCAAAAATCAAAGAAATGGAGCAAGCCGCTCTCAGTCCTGCTTATGCTCACGCTGGCGCTGTCCATGTTGCCGGCGGCGGCAGGCGCGGCTTCCGAAAAACGCGCCGCTGCCTTGGACTGCACAATATTTTCAAATGACGTGGAAAATTATCTGGCGACACAGGGGTGGAGTTGGAACTACGCAAGCAAAACCCTCACGCTAAACGACGTGGATATCGATACGAGCGATTTTAGCGCGGTTATTTTACCGCATGGCGCTACAGTTGTTTTGAGCGGCGACAACCTTATTGCCTCCACTAATGAAGCTCGATACTCCAACGGCATTTACTGTAAAGGAGACGCGACGTTCAAAGGCGACGGCAGCGTCACCATTAAAGGAGTTGCCCTTGGTATAATCTGTGAAGCGAATGGCAATTCCGGAAATATAGTAGTTTCGGAAAATGCCCGGATTACAGTGGAGGACGCGAAATCCACCGCAATTAGTATCCCAATCGGCGAGGGCAGCTTCTCCCGCACTCTTACCATCAGGGACAACGCCAGGGTCAATGTGAATAATGCGGCGGGTTCTGCTATTAGCGTCTCCGATTATGTTACCATCCAGGACAACGC
>JAIRRL010000132.1 GCA_031255985.1 Gracilibacteraceae bacterium | reverse complement strand
GGACACGGAACTCGGCCTGCTGGCCGGAGCGCAGCGCGTTGAGGGCACGCTGTTCGGCAACGGGGAGCGCACGGGCAATGTCGATATTGTGACTTTGGCCCTGAATATGTACTCACATGGAGTTGATCCGTTGCTTAATCTGGAAAACATGCCGGAAATTGTATCGATGTATGAAAAACTGACCGGGATGCGCGTTTACGAACGTCAGCCTTATGGGGGAAAGCTCGTCTTCGCGGCTTTTTCCGGTTCTCATCAGGACGCGATCGCCAAGGGGATGAAATGGCATGAGGATCATCTGGCGGAGCATTGGTCCGTGCCGTATTTGCCCATCGACCCCCAGGACATCGGCCGGGAGTATGAGGGCGACGTGATCCGCATCAACAGCCAGTCGGGCAAAGGCGGCGTCGCCTACGTACTGGAACAGCAATTCGGTTTGGAGTTGCCGGCCAAACTGCGGGAGGAACTGGGCTACCGCGTCAAGGGCGTTTCCGACCGGGAGCGGCGGGAACTGCTGCCGCGGGATATTTACGATATTTTCCGCGCCGAATATGTAAATCTGGAAAGCCCCGTCCGGCTCATCGACTACCAATTCCGGCGCAACGACCATATGAACGCCCGCTTGGAAGTGGAGCTTGAAGGGGAAAAACTGACGGGAGCGGGAAGCGGCAACGGGCGTTTTGACGCCGTGAGCAACGCTTTGCAGTCCCTGCTGGGTTTTCGTTATACGGATCTGACCTATAAGGAACACGCCCTGAGCGAAGGTTCCACGGCTCAGGCCATAGCTTATGTGAGCGTCCGGGGCGCGGACGGGCGGACATACTGGGGCGCCGGCGTGCATACAGATATCATGGCGGCCTCGCTTAACGCGCTCGTCAGCGCCGTGAACCGCAAATTGCGGAAAACGGCCTGATTAAACCCGGTCAGACGCGACTATGCAAAAATTGACCTCAACTTCGGTCTACCAATACTGTCCTCATTGCGCCGCCGCGCTCCTGCCCGCCCTGATCGGCGGCCGGGAGCGCCGGCGTTGTCCGCGCTGCGGTTTTGTGTTCTGGGGGAAAAGCACCGTCGGCGCCGGAGGCGTCCTGACGCGGGGAGATCGCGTTTTGCTCGTGCGGCGCGCAATAGATCCCGGCAAGGGCCGCTGGACGATACCGGGCGGTTTTGTCGAGGAAAACGAGCGGGCCGAGGACGCCGCAGCCCGGGAAACACTGGAGGAAACCGGCCTGAGGACGGAAGCGGTCAGTCTGCTCGCTGTGCGGGACCGGCCGGGTGAAAAGGATATGCCGCATGATATTTACCTGGTTTTTCTGCTTGCCGAAAAAGGCGGGGCTTTGCGCCCGCAACCTGAAGAAGTCAGCGCCGCCGGTTTTTTTCCTCCGGTGGAGCGCGCTGATATGAATATCGCCCCGCTCAGTCTGGCCGCGGCCCGTCTCGCTCTGACCGGCGCCGGCCGGGGCGGCCTTCCGGGTTTCCGGGCGGCGGAAGGCATAGACTTATTATCCCCCGTCGCCCGCCTGTACTGCTGACGGTTTGTATCGCCGGCGCTAGTTTCGCGGCAGATACTGGCGCAGCTTGGCGAAAACATCGTCCAGGCTGATCGGCTTGCCGATATGGGCGTTCATGCCTGCGGCCAGGCATTTTTCCACGTCTTCGCGAAAAACGTTGGCGGTCATGGCTACGATAGGAATAACGTCCGCCCGCGGCAGGCCGGAGGCGCGAATCAGCCGCGTGGCCTCATAGCCGTCCATTTCCGGCATCTGCACGTCCATGAAAATCATATCATACCGCTCCGGCGCGGCGCTGAATATGGCGACGGCTTGCTCGCCGTTTTCGGCGCAGTCTATCGTCAGCATGGCCGGCTCCAGAAGGGCGGTCACTATTTCCCGGTTGATATCCATGTCTTCCGCCAGCAGGATGCAGCGGCCGGCAAAAGTCTCCGTTTCTATTTCGCCCGGCGGGGGGGCGGCGGTTCCGCTGAAGGCAAAACACTCGTTAAGGCAGTCCAGTATGCTGGAAGGAAAAAGCGGTTTTGGCAAAAATTTGTCGATACAAGCCGCGTCGTCCGCGAGCATATCCCGGTCAGAGCCGGAAATCATCACAATTACGGTGTCGGCGCAGGCGGCGCGCAGATGGCGGGAGAGTTCCAGCCCATCCATGTCCGGCATGTGTTTGTCTACAAAACAAATGTCGTAGCGGTTATTTTGGGCGACAAGAGCCAAAGCTTGAGCGCCGCCGGCGGCCGTGTCGCAGACGAGACCCAGACGGGCGGCTGTTTCCGTGAAATATTCCAGCACGTCCGCCGTGTCGTCCACCGCGAGCATACGCAAATCACTCAGATTGACAAAGGGCAGCGCCGTTTTTTCCGATCCCGCCTCGCCGCGCCGGAGTCTGACCACAAAAGTAAAAGTCGAGCCTTTACCCAGCTCGGATTCCACCCATATGCGCCCTTCCATCATTTCTACAATGCGGCGCGAGATGGCCAGACCAAGGCCCGTACCGCCAAAACGGCGCGAAGTGCCGCTGTCCGCCTGCTCAAACGAGGTGAACAGGCGCGACTGCTGTTCCGGCGTGATGCCGATCCCCGTGTCCGCCACCGTCACCGCTATATCGCACCGGTCGTCTTCCGCGCCGGCCAGCCGCGCTTCCAGGCGCAAACGGCCATTTTCCGGCGTAAATTTGGCCGCGTTGCTGAGAAGATTCGCGATCACCTGCGCCAGCCGCTGATCGTCGCCGACCAGCGCATACGGAATCTCCCTGTCCAACCGCACGGTTAATTCCTGCTGTTTTTCCCCCAGACGGAAATTGATGACGTTTATCGTTTTGCGCAGCATATCCTCAAACACAAATTCAACCGGTGAAAGTTCAAATTTGTTCGCCTCGATTTTCGACATGTCGAGAATATCGTTGATTATGCCCAGCAAATGGGTGGAGGCGCTCTCGATTTTTTTCAGGCAGTAATCCTTTTTGCTCACGTCGGCTGCGTTTTGGGCGATGGTGGTCATCCCGATGATGGCGTTCATCGGCGTGCGCATTTCGTGACTCATATTGGCGAGAAAATCGCCTTTGGCCTGACTGGCGCTCCGCGCCTGTTCGACCGCGGCCAGCCGCTCCTGGTCGATTCTGTCGCGCCCCGCCGCGCCCGCGATCACGCTGCCCACCAGGCCGATCAATTGCAAATCGCTTTCGCTCCAGCGACGCGGCTTCGAGTGTTCCTCCACGATGAGAGCGCCGATGTAAGAGCCGCGAACATATACCGGTTCCCAGATAAAAGATTTTACTCCGAAATTTTCTATATCGGCGTATTCAGGCGCCCGTCTGACGTCGTTGCAATACAGCAGAGCGACGGGTTCTTCCTGCGCTTTCCCCTGGGGAAAAGAACTGTTGATCCTGGCGCTCAGTTCGGCTCCGGGGGAAGGAGCGGCGGCGGACGCGGCGTTCCACATATAGGACTCGTTTATCTCCCCGTCGGCAGGGGAGATCCAGACGCGCGCCGCCCCTAAAAATTCACCTGTCATGCGTAGGGCGTTGCTCAACATATCAGGGATTCCCGCGGCGGAGATAAAGCCGCGCGACAGATCGGACATCAATTCCTGCTGTTTAAGCCGTCTTTGCAGGTTCACCTCGTTTTTCTGATAGAGCCGGAGACTGAGCAGGCCGCTGATAATGACGACAGCGGTGGCCGACAGGAGCAAAACGCGCAAAGTAGCGATGATGTCACGCGAGGAAACAACCCGCTCGTCTGTGATATCGACGCCG
>JAIRRL010000081.1 GCA_031255985.1 Gracilibacteraceae bacterium | reverse complement strand
GGATGGGATGGGATGGGAGCAAGGATGGGATGGGAGCAAGGATGAAATCACGGCTATTGACAGGGGGGACAGGGAGGGGTAAAATAAGGATAATCAGCGGGGAGGCGGTTTTTTTGCCAAAAAAGATCTTAGTGGTTGACGACAGTGTTTTTTTTCGCGCCCAATTGCGCCGCGTCCTAAAAAATGCGGATTACGAAGTGCTGGAAGCCGGCGGCGGGCAGGAGGGCCTGGATATGGCGGACAAGGAGCGGCCGGATCTCGTGCTGCTGGATATTGTGATGCCGCCCCCGGACGGACTTGAGGTGTGCCGCATTTTGCGCGACCGGGAACAGTATAACCTGATGCCGATTATTTTGGTAACGTCCAGCGGCAATCTGGAAGAAAAACTGACCGGGCTGGAGCTGGGCGCGGACGACTACATAGCAAAACCTTTTAACGAACGGGAACTTCTGAGCCGCGTGCGCAATACTTTGCGGCGCGTGGCCCGCAACCGGGCGGCCAATCCACTGACGGGACTGCCCGGCAACGTGGAGATCAAAAACGAGATCAACCGCCGGATCGCCTTGGGGAGCAAGTTTGCCGTGGTATATGTGGACATTGACAATTTCAAGCCTTTCAACGATATTTACGGTTTTATGCGGGGCGACCTGGCGATTAAGCTGACGGCGGATATCCTGAGATCCTTGCCGGACGCCACGGATTTCATCGGCCATATCGGCGGCGACGACTTCGTGATCATCACCACGCCGGAGAGGGCGCCCGGCCTGTGCGAGGAATGTATCCGGCAATTTGACCTTAAAATCCGCACTCTGTATGACCAGCCGCATCAGGAACAGGGTTTTATCGCCACGGTCAACCGCAAGGGTCAAAGGGAAATATTTCCCATTTCTACTCTGTCTTTGAGTGTGGTTTCCAACGCGCGCCGCAATTTTGTCAATGACTTGGAAGTCGCCAACATCGCTTCCGAGTTGAAGCGCAAGTTAAAACAAATGTCCGGCAGTAATTATTTGGTTGACATGAGAAAATCTGTTTCGTAGAAAAAGGAGTGACAAATTATGGGCATTATCAAAGCGGCTCTCGGTTCGGTAGGGGGAGTTCTGGCCGACCAATGGAAGGATTTTTTTTACTGCGACGCCCTGAGTCCCGATATTCTGGCGCATAAGGGGCAAAAGCGCGTTTCAAGGCGTTCGTCCAACACGCGGGGCGAGGAAAATATCATCACCGCCGGTTCCGGGATCGCCGTCGCGGACGGGCAATGCGTGATCATCGTCGATCAGGGCAAAGTAGTGGATGTTTGCGCCGAACCGGGGGAATACGTTTACGACGCTTCCTCGGAGCCTGCGCTTTTTTGCGGCAATTTGCGGCAGGGGATCGCGGCTTCCGTCCAAAGCGTCAAGGAGCGTTTCGCCATGGGCGGCAGTCCGGGCAAGGATCAGCGCGTTTACTATTTTAATTTGAAAGAAATCATCGGCAATAAGTACGGCACGCCGAATCCCGTGCCTTTTCGCGTCGTGGACAAAAACATCGGGCTGGATATAGATATCGCCATCCGTCTGCATGGGGAATATTCCTACAAACTCGTCGATCCGGTTCTTTTTTATACGAATGTCTGCGGCAATGTGGAGCGGGCCTATAACCGCGGTCAGCTTGACGGGATGCTGAAAACGGAGTTGCTCACGGCGCTCCAGCCCGCTTTCGCCAAAATCTCCGAGCTGGGAATCCGTTACAGCGCCTTGCCCGGTCACACGGTGGAGTTCGCCCAGGCTTTGGACGAGGTTCTCTCGCCCAAATGGACGCGGCTGCGCGGCGTAGCCATCGCTTCTATCGGCGTCAATTCCGTTACGGCGTCCGAAGAAGACGAAAAGATGATTAAACAATTGCAAAGAAGCGCGGTGATGCGTGATCCGGGTATGGCGGCCGCGACTTTGGTCGAGGCGCGGGCGGACGCTTTGCGGGCGGCGGCGGCAAACGACCGGGGCGCCATGACCGGTTTTGTGGGGATGGGCATGGCTCAGCAGGCCGGTTCCGGCGGCGCGGAGCAGGAGATGTCAGTTCTCATCCAGCAGCAGCGCCAGCGGCAACAGCAGCAGCAGCGCCAGGAGCAGCAACAACAGCAAGCCGGCGCGGGAACGGGAGGCGCGGCCTGGGTTTGCGCCTGCGGGGCGGCGAACCAGGGCAAGTTTTGCATGGAATGCGGCCAGCCCCGGCCGGCGGGGGAAACCGGCTGCGACAAATGCGGCTGGAAGCCGGAACCCGGCGCTAAAACCCCCAAATTCTGTCCCGAATGCGGCGACCCTTTTTGAGCGCCGCCAAGCGGTAAGAGTTCTCGATGATAAGGAGCCGCCATGTCTGACGTTTTAGATTATAAATGCCCCAGCTGCGGGGCGCCGCTTGTTTTTGACAGCGGCAGCCAGCATATGAGCTGCGGCCATTGCGGCAGCGAGTTCGAGACGGCCGCGCTGCAAGAATACGAAAACTCCAAATTCGGGGACGCGGACTGCGAGTGGGAAGGGTACGGCAGCGGCGACTGGCAGGCGGAGGAAAAAGAGAATTTGCGCCTGGCCGTGTGTCCTTCCTGCGGGGGGGAGCTGTTCGGGGAAGCGGTAACCATCGCCGCCGAATGTCCGTATTGCGATAATGTGATGATTTTGCGCGAGTCGCTGGAAGGCCCTCTGCGCCCGGATATAGTCATACCTTTTCAGGTAAACAAAGAGGCGGCTGTGGAGGCGCTGAAAAAATTCTACCGCCGGAAGCCGCTTCTGCCGGGGCTATTCCGCGAGCAGAACCGGCTGGAACGAGTTAAGGGGATTTACGCGCCCTTCTGGCTTTTTGACTGCGACGTAAGCGCGCGCATTGCCTATAAAGCGACGCGGGTATCCAGGCGCAGCGACGCCAGGTATAATTATGTTACGACAAAACATTATCATGTGCTGCGGGCGGGAGACGTCGGTTTTGCCAAGGTGCCGGTTGACGGTTCGGTCAAGCTGGACGACGCGCTGATGGAATCGCTGGAGCCGTATGACTACGGTCTGGCGCAGTCGTTTTCCCCCGCCTATCTGTCCGGGTTTCTCGCGGATCGCTATGACGTGGACGCGGCGGAAAGCGGCAAACGGGCGAACGAGCGTGTAAAAAACAGCGCCAGGGCGCTATTTGACGATACGGTGCGCAATAATGGCTACAGCGATTTCCATATGGAATCCCTCAATATACGGCTCAAACGCGGCGCGATCCGCTACGCGCTGCTGCCGGTCTGGCTTTTGCACACGAAATATAAAGAAAAAGATTATTTTTTCGCGATGAACGGACAAACAGGCAAATTCGTCGGCCGGCTGCCCATCGCCTGGGGAAAATTCTGGGGCTGGTTTTTCGGCCTTTTCCTCGGCTTGAGCGGCGCCGGCGCGTTTATCGTCTGGCTGATGGAAGGAGGACTCTGATGCGGGATTTAGCGGCTTTTTTCCTCAGTGACGGTATCCTCAGCGTCATGGCCATTGTCGCCTTCACCGCTTTCACGATCGCCCTGATAACGGTCTTGCTGATGAAAGCGGCCATGAATGAGGCGCGCCGGCAAAATCTGGCGCATAACTATGTGAAACAAGGCAGTTTTGTCCTCCGGGAATCAAAAGATATTTACTTATATCAAAATACGACTAAAACGCTCCGGCAGCGCCAGGATTCCGGCGGCCGGCCGGGCGGCGGCGGCAGACCCGCTTCCCGGCCGGGCGGCGCCAGGCCGGGCGGCGGGCGTCCGCCCGCTTCTCCCCCGCGCAGGGGGAAAAGCGGACGGCGTTAGGACTCCGCCTCCCACTGGGCGACGAGTTCCCGGACGGCGTTTTTGGTCGAGTCCAGGGCGGCGCGATAAGCCGGCGCGGAGGACGGAGCCGCCGCGCCGGCTCTCAGTTCGTTCATCAGTGCCGTACTTGTCTCAAACAGAGCGTCCAAGGAAAGATTGCCGGCCACGCCTTTGACGGTGTGAGCGGCTTCAGCCGCCGCCGCGGCGTCGGCGGCCTGAAGCGCGGCGTCCAGCTGATCACATTCGCCGCCGGCCAAGAACATCCGCAACATACGGCAGTAGAGTTTTTTGTTGCCGCGCAGACGCCGCAATCCGGCGTCTGTATTGATTAATTCAGCCATTCAACGCGCCTCCGCCCGCGATGTTTTTTTACCTGTACGGCGCGGTCTCCTAGCGGCCGAAGCGGCCGCCGGTAGTCGGATAACCGTAAATGGAGCCGTCCTTGATCTTGATGTCGTCCTCCCAGGGCAGACGGTATTTGCCGGCGGCTAAATCCTTGATATAGGTCAGACCGGCGTCTTTTTCCCCGCCGGGCTTGGCCACATAGCCGCGGCTGCCGAGATTGTAAATATTGTTTTCCAGGCCCCAGCTCCGCCGCGCTCCGTCCGCTTTTTCCGGGAAAATCTCCGCCGTCACGATCTCCCACGGATTGCGATGACCCTGCACGAGAACGGTGCCGTCGTAATTTGTTATCTGCCCTTCGCCGAAATAGTAGAAAACGCCGTCGTAGCCGGCCAGATTGACCGCCACGGTATACATCAGGTTATGCCAGGCGTTGGAGCGGTTGGTCAAAATCCACTGTTCGTTCACCTGCGTACTGTAACCGGAAATGCGGATATAGACGTTGCAACCCTTGTAGGCCGCCTCGCGCGCCAGTTCGGGGATCATGCCGTCATGGCAGATGCAGACGGCGAGTTTGCTGCCGCCGGGGCCGTCGCAGACCGGCATGCCCAGATCGCCGGGATACCATGGCTCGATCGGATTCCAGGGGAAAAGTTTGCGGTATTTGAGACAGATTTCCCCTTGCGGGTTGATGATGATCGCCGTGTTATAGGGATTTTTATCCGGATCGGGATTGCGTTCCATGATGGAAAAAACGCCGTAAACTCCCGCCTGGCGGCAGGCGGCTCCAAAAATTTCCGTCTCCTTGCCCGGCACGTCGCAGAGAAATTCCTCCGTCAGCCATTTGGCCGTATTCAAGCCCTGCGTGCTGTATTCCGGGAAAACGATGAGTTCCACGCCGGGATAGCCTGCCTTGGTCGCGTGCAAAGTCTTGACGATGCTTTCGATTTGTTTGTCGATATCCGCCCTGGAATTGACCACGGGGGCGGGAAACTGGATCGCCGCCGTTAAGAAACCGTTTTCCGGTTTGCTCATGCTGCCTATGCTACCCATTAGAAAACCTCCTAAAAATAGATTATTAAGACAAAGTCCTATATCATAAATTATCGCTATTTTTTTACCTAAATTAACCGC
>JAIRRL010000076.1 GCA_031255985.1 Gracilibacteraceae bacterium | reverse complement strand
GGTGCCGCCGTTGATGAAGAAGACCGGTTGAGCGATAGCGCCGCCGGGGGCAAACGAAGTGACCGCCGGCCGCTCGTCTGTTATATCGGCCGTAATATCATGATAGAACTCGCTGAAAGCCATCGGCGTCTCGCCGTAGAACAGCGCCGGGGCCGCCGTTCCGGCCGTCAGGCCGCTGAAAGCGTAGTTAACCCCGTCCAGGCTGAGAGTGGCGTTCGTTGCTCCGTCCGCCACTTTCACCTTGACCAGATCAGCGCCCAGCACCGGCGTCGGCGTGACGGCGACGTTGTTGAGCTTAATATCGCTCACGCCGTTTTTGTTGAACAGAAGATAGTTGGTCACATCGGTGGCTCCGATGTTGTTTGGCGTCGCGTAGCTTTGAACTACAGGTCTCATAATATAGTAGTCAATCGGCGTGGTTTTAAAACTGGCGCCGTCGCGGTAAGCGTGGTTGGCGGCGACGAGGCTGAGTTTGTAAACAGTGCCGGCCGTAAGAGCGCTAGGCTCAATGACATAGGGACTATTGCCGCCGGAGCGTTTCAGCGCGTCGCCGATCGCCGGCGCGCTGCCGCTGCCGCTCTCGACCGTGATAGAACTACCGCCGCGCGTACCGACCGTGATCGCCGCCGCGTAGTCGCTGTCGCTGAACCCGACGGTCAAACCGCCGACCTCAGTGATAAGCGGCGCGTCGGCGCTTACGGCGGCGTAATTCTGACCGTTGTAAGTCAGCTGCGGCCGCTGGTTTATCACCTTGTAGACCGTGAAACTCGGCATTTGGTAAATAGTGTCAGAGTTAATGGAGACGGTGTAGGCCCCTTGGAAACCGGGGTCGAAGAAGGGCTGGAGCAATTCGATTTCCACCTCGCCGCCGCCGCCGGCCAGATTCAGATTGTAGGCGGCGTCCGGAACTTCGGCGCTTCCCTTCAGGAGCTTGGCGCCGTTAGCGGTGAAATCAGCCAGAGCTTCCGGACTCAGACCCACGATATGCAGCCTGTCGCCTTCCGGCAGCGCCTGCGTATTTTCGCCCAGCAGATGGTTGCCTGTGACGAAGAAGGCGTTCCCCTGCTCGATTTCCGCGTCGCTGACCGCGTATTCCACGAGCGACTGCTCAAAGATTATATCCGGCAAACCTTTGGCATAGACGACAAAGCGGAAATTCCCGCTGCCGCTCAAAGCATTCATGCGCGAGATGCCGGGCCGGGTCAGGGCCACTTCAAAATTAGTGTGCATTTTATGAGAGAAAAGATTTTGCAGCCAGACCAGCGGTTCTTTTTGGCCGGTGGTCAGATCTTCGACATAACCGCCGTAGAGCAGCTCAAAATAATCGTCCCAAAGCGACGCCGACGTAATGTCGCTCGGCAGCGGGGCATAATTAACGGAAACAACGCGATTAGCCCAATTGCCGCCGTAAGAAGCGGAGATAGCGGGGGTTGAGGGCCAGGCGCCGGCCGCGGTCTCGTTAACGGCGACCCGCGCGCCCCAGGAAGCGTCCGGGAACAGATATTTGGCTTTATAGACGGCGCCGGCCTGTTTGGCGGTGATTTTTTCCACGGCCGCCCGCACAGCCTCGCTCTGGGCCGTGGCTCTCTGGGTGGCGTTGAGCAGATAAGCGTTGGCGTAAAGGTCAAAATCAACGCCGACTTCTACGGCTTTGATTCCCATGATTTTGTTATTGGCGTCGGTTTTGGTCTGAGGATCATCGTAATTCAAAATCAGATTGCCCGTGGGCGGAAAATGGGGATAGTCGCCGTAAGTGGCGGTGGAAACCGCGTCCACCGCCGGCTGGGCGTCCGCTTCCGTATAGGTGGGCAGTGTGCCGGGGCCCGCCGGGCCGGCGCCCCTGAAAGTGCCGCCGTTGATGAAGAAAGCCGGCTGGGCGACAGTAGCGCCGGCGGTAAACGAAGTGACCTCCGGCCGCCCGTCAGTTATGCCGGCGGTAATATCATGATAGAACTCGCTGAAAGCCATCGGCGTCTCGCCGTAAAAGGCCTCCGGGGCCGCCGCTCCGGCCGTCAGACCGGTCAGCTCCCGCGTCAGGCGCGTCTGGTTGTTCTGGGTCACGGTCAGCGTTCCGGCGGTCAGACCGGCCGGAACTTCGACTTTAACCACGGCGGCCCGGCCGGCATTGGTCAGCACCGGGGTGGTTGGGGCGGGAATCCCGTCAATAAGGTATTCGCCGCTGGTGTACTCGCCGCCGGAGACGTTGAGAACCAGATAATTGGTCGCGGCGGCCGTTCCGGGCTGCGGCACGGCGAACTCGCCCGCGTAGCTAAGATTTATGCGTCCCGGCACAGGCAGAGAATTGCCGCCCGAACCGCCGGGAATGGGCGCGGGGCTTGTACTCCCGCCTTCAGCTCCGGTCGCGGGCAAGGAACCGGAAGCAGCCTGATTCACCGTGGTCAGGGCGGCGCTGGAAACGGCGCCCGTGCCGCCGATGGCGGTTATGACCGATGTTTTCAGGCCGATCACGTTTTGGAGAGCGGCGGCGGCGGCGGAGCCGGCCGTGACCGCAGAAGGAGCGAGAAAGAGCGGCGCGCCGTTCAGATAGGCGGAAGCGGTGACAGCATCCACCAGATGAGCGGGATCGCCGCTGGAGACAAACAAGCCGCGGCTGTAATCAAAACTGTCGGCGAAATATTCAAGGATAGCCGCGTTATTCGTATAAGGGTCGGCGCCGCCGATCCGGGTCACGGCGGGCAGGGCGGCGACAGCCGCGTCACTGAGCAGATCCGCGCTGCCGATCACATAAGTTTTGCTCACGTTTTGACCGCCCAGCCAATCCGTGATAACCGGGGCCAAAGCGTCGCGGGCGGCCGGGAAAAGCACCCAACCGTTCGCCGCCGCCAAAGAAGCCATGGAAAGCGCGTCGGCGTCGTTTTGCGTGGAAGTGAAGACCACGGTGGTCACAGCGCCGTGTTTGGCGATTTCATTCGCGATGTTGACGGCGGTTTCAAAACGGTTGGCCCCGCCGAGAGGCACGGGAGTCAGGCCGCGCCCGCTCAGCGCCTCATGCACGGCCGGCGTGATGACGCCGGCGCCGCTGGTAATATAGACGTTTTTGGCGCCAAGGCGGGTGATTTCAGCCAAAGTGCCGGGAGTCAGCGTCCTGCCGTCCGTCAGCAGGATCGGAGCGCCGAGAGCCTTGGCCAGCGGGGCCGCGCTCAGCGTGTCCGTGCGGTTGGCGTCGGCGGCGGGGGAAAGTACGACATTTTCCGCCGTTGTCCAGCCGGCGCGTGAAATAGCGATCGCGGTATCATAGCGATCAGATCCCGCGATGCGGTTTTCATCCGCCGCGAGCAGCGAGGCCGGCAATATGGTCGCCAGCATGAGGGCGACACAAATTATGGAAACGATTTTTCGTTTTCTCACGAAGGGCTCCTCCTTGTATTTGGGTCATGAAAACAGTTTTTTTGTTCCTTGTTTTGACGCGCCAAAAAATGCTTCAGCTTACTTAGCAATTGCTAAGTATAAATTAGCACAATCTAACCGATTTGGCAAGTACTTAAAGCAAAAAAAATAAAATTTTTTTTATGTAGCCAACTCAGTCCCTTATAAGTTTTTTTCCGTCCACTTCGCTGTTCCAGTGGCAAACCGCCGCGAGCAGGCGGCTGTACAGCTCTGTTTCGTTGATATCGTCTATATCGCCCAGCTTGAGGAAATTGGCGTTGGCGCTGAACCGGCCGGGCAGCTCGGCGACTTGCTCCAATATGCCGAATTCGGAGCCGCGCAGACCGATGAATTGCCAAAATACGGGAAATTTAGAAGTTTTCAACAAAACTTCTTCTATCTGCCATTCGCCGCTCAGATTTCCGTCCGTGAGAAAAAGCGTCAGCACCGGTTCGCGCGAACTGGCGTAAATCATCATGATATCCCGCATCGCTTCCGCCTCGTTGTTATACTGATAGTTCAGCATACTCATCCAGCGCTCGTAGCCGCCCGACACGTCAAAACTGTACGAGCGGACGTTTTCCATCAGCACCGGATCAAACTGGCGGCTCTTGGCGGCGAAAGCCCAGAAATCCATGCTCGCGCTGTCGTGAAGCACGGTGGCCAGCGGAAAAAGTTTATCTATCGCCCGTTGGACGCGCCCGTTTTCATACATCTGGTACATCGAACCGGACGCGTCCGCGACCATCACCACGCGCACCGGCCGCCGCACCGCCTCCGGCTGCGAGTTCACGCAGGCAAACAAAGCGCGGTAGAGCGGGGCCAAATACTGCCGGTCTCCCGTCGCCTGGCGGATCAGGTTTTGCATCCGGGCCACCACCCCGGGGGGCAGCGCCATCTGGCTTATCTCCTTTTCCCCGCCGAGCGGCGGCGGGGCGGCGGCGGGGGGAGTCCCCCCCGCGCCCGTACCCGTACCCGCGCCCGTACCCGCGCCTGCGCCTAAGCCCGTGCCCGCGCTAAAGCCTGCGCCCGCCAGCCCCGCCGCCGGGGCCGGCGCGCCGCCGTAACTCGCGGCCAAAGCCTGAAACCCGTCTTTATACCCCCGCCCGACGGCGGCCAGCCGCCAGTCGCCGCCCTTGCGGTAAACCTCGCAAATCACCAGCGACCGCTCGGCGGTGAATTCACTGCCCTCATAAGCGTACTTCATCACTTCGCTCCGGTCACGCAAAAAGCGGATGAAGCCTTTTTCCAGATGGCGCATATTCTCCGGCCCTTCGCTCGCCACCGTAAAAACCAGCCGCTCTATCACCGGCGGCAGCTTGGCCAGATCAACGTGAAAGCGGAACAACTGGGCAAAAGTCCCTTGCGTCACCCGGATTTCCTCCGCCGGCGAAGCCGTCTGCCGGTCATACACCAAATAGCGGTTGTCCGGGAGACGCCCGTCCGCCCCCAGCCCGAAACAGGCGTAGCGCAAATTCAGCGCCGCCTTATGATAGCACTCCACATCAAATTCCAGGCCCTTGTCGCTTTTAGTCAGAGACTCCTTTTGCCCGCGGCGCAAATCCATAATTAGCTCCCTCCCGTATGCGCGGCCGTCACGCTTCCGCCGCCCGGAAGATCAGTTTGCGCAAAAGACCGACCGGAATGATGATCAAAGCCAGCCCGATCGCCACCGCCCACTCGGACGGCAGCAGCGGAACCGTTCGCATAACGCCGCCGCCGACAAAGGTCAGCGCTACCTGCACTACGACGATCAAAGCCATGATCCCGATGAAACCCGGATTTTGCGTGATATGGTCAAAAAAGTTCAGCCGCTCCGTCCGGGCGTTGAAACCGTTCAGCATCGCGCTCAGCACGTAGAAGCAGAAGAAACCGGTCATGAAATAAATGCTCATGCCGGGGAAAACATCGTCGCCCGTGCGGAAAAGACCGCGGAAGAACGGGTGCAGCAGAAAAACGCAGCTGGCCCCCATGAGGTAAAGCCCGTTAAACAGAATCGCCGACCACATATTGCCGCTGATGATGGACTCGCTCCGCTGTTTCGGTTTTTCGTTCATATAGCGGCTGAGCGGCGGTTCCCCGCCCAAAGCCAGCGCCGCCAGCGTGTCCATGACGATATTCACCCAGAGCATCTGCGTCACGGCCAGCGGCGTGCCCAAACCGATAAAAGGGCCGATGAAAGCGATCATAACGGCGCTGACGTTGATAGTCAGCTGAAAAACGATGAATTTGCGTATATTATTGTAGATAGTGCGGCCGTACAGCACAGTTTTTACCAAAGATTGGAAATTATCGTCCAAAATCGTGATATCCGCCGCTTCCTTGGAAACCTCCGTACCGGTGCCCATGGCAAAACCGACGTCGGCCCGCTGCAGAGCCGGCGCGTCGTTCACGCCGTCGCCCGTCATGCCCACCACCAGATCCAGTTCCTGCGAAACGCGGACGAGACGGCTCTTGTCCGTCGGCAGCGCCCTGGCCACGACCCGCAGGCGCGGCAGCGTCTCTTTCAGCTCGTCGTCCGACATAGCCTTCATTTCCTCGCTCGTCAGCACCAAATCCGTTTCTTCCGTCACCAGATCCGCGTCGCGGGCGATGGCCAGAGCCGTCTCTTTTTTATCGCCCGTCACCATCACCACCTGGATGCCGGCCCGCCGCGCCTCTTTTATCGCCGTAGCCGCCTCCGGGCGCAGCTCGTCCCTGATCCCTACCAAGCCGACGAAATCCATTTCCGCCAGAAAATCATCCTCTATTTTGCGGCCGGACACGGCAAAAGCCAGCACGCGCATCGCCTTGGCCGAAAGCTCCGTCATCCGGTTTTCCAAAGTCGCGCGCACCTGCTCCGTCATCTCCTGCAGGCGGCCTTCCTCATCGTAATAGCGGCGGCAAACGTCCAGCAGTTTTTCCGGCGCCCCCTTGACCAGCGTGATATCCCGCCCGCTCCTGATTTCGCGGGCCGAATACTTGTTCTGGCTGTTGAACATGAGAGCGTCCCCCTGCTCCAGCCCCAAATCCTCGTAGCGGCGCCAGGCCGCTGCCCCGGCAAACTCGTGCAAAGCCCGCTCCGTGGCGTTGCCGCCCGTGACCTGCAGTTCGCCGCCGTTAGCCATGCAGACGGCGTTGCTGTTGGCGCTCAGGCTGATCAGCGCCAGTTCCCGCAGCCCGGCCGGCACGGCGTCCAGACTGCCGTATTCCGCGTCCGCCGCCGTGAAAAAACCGCCGACTTGCAGCAAGCCGCGCGTGATCGTCCCTGTTTTGTCGGAAAAAAGAATGTTGAGACTGCCGGCCGTCTCCGCCCCGTCGATTTTGCGGATCAAAATATTGTCTTTCAGCAGTTTTTTCATATTCAAACCGGAAACCAAAGCGATCATCATCGGCAGGCCCTCCGGCACGGCGACCACGATGATGATGATGGCCAGCGTGATGGAAGCGACGATATCCTTGATGATCTGCGGCGCGTTCGCCGCCGAAAGGTAAGTGACCGCGCCCTCGGCCAGATCGGGAGAGATGAAGATGCTGTTGATCATAAAAGCGATCGCGATCAAAACGCCGCCGATATAGCCGAAACGGGAGATGCCGTCCGCCACCTTGCTCAGTTTTACTTTGAGAGGCGAATCCCGTTCCTCGTCCTCCGCCAGTTCCTGAGCCAGACGGCCGAACTGCGATTTGTCGCCCACCGCCTTGACCAGCATGACCGCTTCGCCGGAAGTCACGACCGCGCCGCGGAAAACGCTGTGCGCGTCCAAAAAATCCACATTGTCCGGGTCAAAGGGAAAACCGGCGTCCGCTTCATTTTTCGTGACGTCCTCGCTTTCCCCGTTCAGGCTGGCCTGGTTCACTTTGATCTCGCCGTCCGCGATCACGCCGTCCGCCGGCAGTTTGTCCCCGGCCTGCAGCAAAATATAATCGCCGGTGACGATATTGTCGATGGTGACGTCGCAGACCAGCGTCCGCCCCTCCTGCGTCCGGAAAACCTTACAGACAATTTTTGAATATTCATCCTGTAATTTCTGGAAAAGTTGATTATTGGAATATTCGCTGTAAGTGGCGACCGTGGTGGCCAAAACAACGGCGATCGCGATCCCGATCGCCTCCAGCCAGTCGCCCCAGCCGAGGAAAGCCAGCACGAGCGTGATAACAAGGGCCACCGTCAAAATGCGGATGAGGGCGTCGCCGCGAAAAGTGTCCCAGAGTTCCGCCCAAAACGAGCTTTGTTTAGGAGGCGTCAGGCGGTTGTCGCCGTGGCGGCGCCTGCTTTCTTCCGCCTCTTCCTCGGTCAGCGGCTTGATTTGGTGCTTAATCATGAAAAAACTCCTTTATTTAAATCAGGTAATTTATGCAAGCATTATATCACAAAGCGCGGGGATTCGTAAAGCGCGATTTAAAAGCGAGGGAGCGGGACGCCGCTTTCGGCGTCCCGCTCCCCTGGATGCTATTCGCGTGGGGTGATATTTGTTCCCACTGACAGGCGGCCCAGCGGATCCAGGCAACTGCGGCAACAAAGCAAATCAATCAACAACTCGCATTGCTCGGTGGAAGCAGTGTCCACGCAGCCCTGGCGGTCAATGGTCAGGCCGTAAACGCCGAGGAATTCCTCCCGCTTCAGAATGGACAGGCGGGCGATATAATCCAAAATTTCCTTGTCAAAATCCAGGAATTTACGGGCATTTTTGCTTGTCATCGCTGTCTGCTCCAGCTTTTCATAATCACCGGCAATCCCGCTCTCGGCGATCAAAGCCATGCGCCGGCCCGTGATGGCGAAACGCCTGTCTTCCAGGGAAAAATCTTTCTGAATGGCGGAGGAAAAGAAATAACACGCGCCGCCGAGCAGAAGAAAATCCACAGCGGCGGGGAACTTTAGAATCGGACTGTCGCAGGACACGACAGCGCCGCCGCCGGTCGTGCACAAACGGGCGCTCGCGCCTGTGACAAAGGGGTTGCCCCGCCGCATGAACAGCGCCTGCGCCGGCGCGCCGCCCGCCGGATCCGCTTTTTCGCCGTAAAAAGCGTAGCCGCCGATCTTCGGCAGCCGCCCGGCGGCGAATTCTTCCGGACTGAAAACCTCGCCCTGCCGGAAACTCAAAATGACGTCGCCTACCGTCTCCCGCACCAATTCGTTGTCTTTGGCCAGAACGGCAATGTTTTCCCGGTCGGACCAAACAGGGGAGTAGGGGGCGACCGGCTTTTCGGCTACGGGTTTTAAGAGCAGGAACTCCTTGCTCGCATCCGTCTGCAGCTCGATATCGCGCATTTCGCACAGGTTCCAATCCAGTTCCGTTCCGTCTCTGCCCCGCCGGACGGAGTAAAAAGCGAATTTCCAGGCGAATGACCCCGTGTCCAGATTCCTCAGTTCTTTGGTGAGCGTCTCTGTGTTCAATATAATTCCTCCCGCGCGTATTTACGGCGGCAAAGGCCGCCAGACATATTATAGCACACCGCCCCGGCCCGAAACCATAAAAAATTTTTTTTCGCAAATCAAAATAAATCAATTTTGAGACCTTTTTGAGACTTTTTTGTGATATACTTTAGATGGCGGAAATAGAAAAAACTATTATCCGGCCCGCGA